>NZ_JADEXN010000158.1 GCF_015207075.1 Zarconia navalis LEGE 11467 | reverse complement strand
GCCCCAAACCCCGAACGAACCCAGTCCCGACGCCCCAGCGATGACTGTGGAGCAAGCGATCGCTAATTTGCAACAACGAGAAGACCTCGGCATTCGCTATTATGCAGCTTGGTGGTTGGGAAAGTTTCGAGTCCGCACACCGGTCGCCATCGATGCCTTACTCGGGGCCCTCGTCGATGAGGCAGATCGATCGCCCGATGGGGGATATCCCTTGCGGCGCAACGCCGCCAAAGCCTTGGGAAAACTGGGCGACGAGCGCGTCGTACCGGCGTTGATTCAAAGTTTGGACTGCCCCGACTACTACGTGCGCGAATCCGCCGCCCAAGCCCTGGAAATGCTGTCGGATACCAGAGCGGTTCCCCCATTGCAAAAGCTATTGGCTGGAGGAGTGGCCGCAGCGGTTCCCGTACCGGGAAAACCCCACCTGGTACAGCCCTACGATGCGATTATCGAAGCTCTCGGAACCCTGAACGCGATCGAGGCGACCTCCGAGATCGCTGCCTTTTTAGAGCATCCCGTGGAGCGGGTGCAGTACGCTGCGGCTCGGGCCATGTATCAGTTGACCGGTGAGGAAAAGTACGGGGAGCGGCTGGTGCAGGCTCTAGAAGGCCCGGATTTGCAACTGCGTCGCTCGGCTTTGATGGATTTGGGAGCGATCGGGTATCTGCGAGCGGCCGTTCCCGTATCCGAAACCTTAGCCGAAAACAGTCTGAAACTCATCGCCCTCAAAGGTATACTCGAACGCTATTTAATCGATGCCAGCGAGGAAAGTGCGACTTTCGAGAATGTGGCATTGGGCGATCGAGCCGTCGAAATGATGACGCTGATGGATTCTTTGTTATAGAAGAGGGAAGAGGGAATGGGGAGACAAGGGAGACAAGGGAGAGGGGGAAGAGCGTTGCAACTGACCCATTTTCAATTGTCCATTCTCTTCCCCTACCCCCGAAGCCCTCGTCCTTAATTATGGTTATTCAACCGGCTTCGATCTGAGCTTCCGATCCAGATTAAATGTCAATTATTAATGATTCAATATGGATTCTACAAAACAATTGGTCGTGACTCGAACGGGGGAACCCTATCAACCGGCAAGAGTCTATTTTGACGTGACTAATGCCAAAACCGTTCTCGGTGTTTTTAATAAGCTTCGCTGTATGTATTTCGAGCGCGACGATGATGCTTGGTTTTGGTTGTACGAAAACGAAACCAAACGGTTGAAATTTGCAGAATCTTATAATGCCATTCCTAAATCAATTCGTCCCCTGGTGATTGGCTCTTTTCGCTTTCAGGGCGATCGAGAACTGATTCTCGATTTAGATTCTTTCGATCGACTTCTCAAAGCGGTTCGGTTTTTCGATCGGCGCATTAATCGACGCGCGGCCAAGATCGCAAAGCTGCGCGTGGTCAATCGTTTGTTCAATATCGATGAAATTCGTCAATATTCTCAAAAAAAGGATCGGTTACCTGAAAGTTTAGATGTTTTCTTCGATCGCGATGATGTGTACGTTCCTAATATTCAAGAATTTCAAACCCAGGTCGAAAAAATTTCGAGCGAGTACGAAGAGGAAGACGATCGTGTAAATGCATTGACGGATTATGTTGCCCAGAAGTCAAAACAGCCATTACCGGAAATCGAAGAACTTTATCCCAATTTTTATGAAGATGGGATGGGTTGGCTAGAATTAATATTAGGTTTGCGGCATATGGAAGCTAAAGCTCGATGGCAGGGAAATGAGGAGTTCAACCAATACGAGTTCGTGCAAAACCTAATCGAGTCAAAGCTCGGCGAGACTGAAGTCGAGGAGGATTGAAGAGTGGCTCCGGATTTCGGTTGCATCGAGCAATTTTTTCAGGAATTCCAAGCCGAGCATCTTGCCTTGTTTCAAGGTATCCGAGGACTCGATCGAGAGGACGATCGACGCTGGTATACCTCTGTTCTGTTCGATCGTCTAATTCCCATTTATTTTTTACAGTGTCGGGGATGGTTGGATAATGGGGATCTCCATTATCTGGAAAATAAACTCGGACAGAGTCAATTGCGGGGAGAAAATCGCTTTTTTAGTGAGTTTTTGCAAGCTTTATTTTTTGAAGGTTTGGCAAAGCCCGAACTCGAAAGAAATATCACCGTTCGTGCTTTAGTCGGTAATCTTCCTTACTGGAATGGAAATCTATTTCGATTGCATTCTCTCGAACGGCAGTATCCCAACATTGAAATTTCCGATGGCGCATTCGAGCAACTTTGCGAGTGGTTTGGCAGCTATGAATGGCGTTTGTACGATGGCGTATCTCATCACCCTCGGGAAATCACCCCGGAACTTTGGGGTTACGTATTCGAGCAGTATATTAACCGAGATCGGTTGGGTGCGTATTTTACTCCACCAGAAATAGCTGAATATTTGTGCGATCGCACCGTTGGCAAAGCAATTGTCGATCGCGTGAATACCGATTTCGATCGCAACTTTGAAGATTTCAACGAACTGGTGATTCAACTCGATCCTCAAATTTGTGGCGAGTTGGTGTGCAATATTCTCCCCAGTCTGTCGATACTCGATCCGGCGTGCGGTTCGGGAACGTTGTTGCTAGCAGCGATGAAAATGTTGTTCTCGGTGTACGTCGCGGCGATTGAAATAATTCGTCGGGAAGGCAATCGCGCTGACAAGCAATGGCTCAGAAAACTTGAAACCGAGCATCCTTCCCTATCCTACGAGATCGGAAGACGTATCGCGACAGACAACCTCTACGGCATAGATGTTCGAGAAGAGGCGATCGAAATAACCCAGTTGCGTTTGTGTTTGGTATTCATGGCAGCGATCGAATCGATCGAAGAACTCGAAAGCTTACCCAATCTTGATTTTAATCTAATGGCGGGAAATTCTCTCGTGGGATGGATTCGTGTTGATGAAGAGGGATTCGATGCCGTAGGAGAACACCAGCAGGGCAACTTACTTCAGCCGCTGGTTGCCCATAGCTACCGCAAAATTTTACGAGAAAAAAATGTTCGCATCGAACAGTACAAAGCACAATCTTTAATTTTGCAAGAAGCGCAGAATCTTTCCAAACAGACGAATCCACAGTTCTTGCGCGATCGAATTGCCGATGTCGATGGAAAAGTGCAACAGAAACTCGATCGATTGCTACTCGATGAGTTTAGTCTCCGCCTGGGAATTCAGTACCAACAGTCTCAGCTTGAGGGAAAACCTAACAAAAGATTGCTGACATTGGCAGATATTCAAGCATTAAAGCCATTTCACTGGGGATATCAGTTTAACAATATTCTTGAAGTTCGAGGGGGATTCGATGTAATTATAACTCATCCGCCTTGGGAACAATTTAAGCCCGATTTAAAATATTTTATCACTAAACATAAAAATTTACTTATCGAGCGTAAAATCATCGATCGAAACTCAAAATTCGATCGCAGAAAATTTTTTCAAGATTCAGAAATTTCCGCTTTATGGCGACAGTTTAAAGATCGGTATTCTTCCGTAAGCCAGTACTATCGATCGACCGATCGATACCAAAGCCAAACGGTCACGATTTTCGATCGTAAAATCCAAAATAATCTTTATCTATATCATTTATTTATCGAACTCAGCTTTCAAATTTTACGAACGGGAGGTTACTGTGCCTTTGTCATTCCATATCGCTTCTATCAAGATTTAGAATCTCTCAAACTGCGAGAGATGATTTTCAACCGAACTCAGCTCGGATGCATTATCTCCTTCGATCGAGATTTAGATTTTTTACATCGCTTATCTGATGATGCTCATTTATCTTTACTAGAATTTAAGAAAGATGGAATAACTCAAAAAATTGAAATTTTTCATAACGTACAACACCTTAGAAGAATTCAAGATCGAGTAAATAAATCTAAAGCTACAATTGATATTTCTAGATCGAGAGATGCAATCTCCAATTTG
The DNA here is from genome assembly GCF_015207075.1 of Zarconia navalis LEGE 11467. Lineage (GTDB taxonomy): Bacteria > Cyanobacteriota > Cyanobacteriia > Cyanobacteriales > Geitlerinemataceae > Zarconia > Zarconia navalis. The sequence continues at coordinate 5,651 of NZ_JADEXN010000158.1, read as the reverse complement.
TTTTATATTTTAGATTTTGAGACAGAAATTGAACTAGAAGTAATTAAAAAAGTCAATTATTTTTTGAAGATCGACATTCTTCAAGAGCAAAGTTGGAATTTTACCTGGGGAAAATTTTTAACACTCAAAGAAACAAGGGATTTTCATTTAAAACCCGAACGAGAAAATCAAATAAAAATATACAATGCAAATGCGATCGAACCCTTTTCCTATAATAAAGAACGGGTGAAATCGACAATACCATGGGAGGTTCTCGATCGAGAAAATATATTAAACGATCGAGAGTATTGCTTAGTCATCAAATCCAATACTCGAAAAAGCGATCCCAGAACATCGATCGCCACCCTCATGCCCAAGAATACGCAATGCGATAAGTCACTTTTCGTTGCCAAACCCAATGGGTTAAAGTTTCCAACTCCAGCAGAAAAATTGGCAATTCTTGCAATTCTCAATTCATTTGTTTTAGACTTTTACTTGAGAAAAATCCTCGTAGATCGAGTAAGCTTATTTTATTTTTCCCAACTTCGGCTACCGAGAATTGGCGCGAGCGATCGGTACTTCCAACAGATTGTCGAGCGATCGGCAAAATTAGTTTGTACGCGCTCGGAATTTGACGAACTCGCGCGGGAAGTGGGGTTGGGTTCCCACGAATGCGGTGTCACCGAAAAAGCCCATCGCGCCAGACTGCGAGCCGAACTCGATGCCATCGTCGCCCATCTCTACGGCTTGACAGAAGCTGAATTTCACTTCATTCTGTCAACCTTTCCCAAAGTGCCGGAATTGGTTAAGGTAAAGGCGATCGAAACATATCAGTTATTCGTAACGAAAGCTCGATAGCCAATTTCAGCAGGGAAATCGAATTTTAAGTACGATTATCCCGCTTTCTCAACGGCACGATACTCTATGGATGAAGATCGTGCGGAGTCCCCCCATCCTCCCTAGAGAACTCAGCGACTACGTTGAGGAGACTCGTATGCGTTGCAAAGGTTGGGTTGTCGTCCTCCCTGATTCAAGCACCGAATCGCCTCAGAGATGGTTCTCCCAAGCATTGAGATAAAATAAAAACCAATTCGTTCCTCACATATTCCGTAACCGCTCATGAATAGCCCCTTCTTGCAACGACTCCACAGCGAAAATCGTCCGGCTCTAGTCTTGGACGGTGCGATGGGAACCAACCTGCAAGTGCAGAACCTCACCGCCGAGGACTTTGGCGGCGCGGAGTACGAAGGGTGCAACGAATACCTCATCCATACCAACCCCGAAGCGGTAGCAACCGTGCATCGCGGCTTTCTAGAAGCCGGGGCGGATGTTATCGAAACCGATACTTTCGGCGGGACTCCTATCGTCTTGGCAGAGTATGACTTAGCCGACAAAGCCTACGAACTTAACAAAGCCGCCGCTGAACTGGCAAAACGCCTCGCCACGGAATACTCCACCCCCGAAAAACCTCGCTTCGTCGCCGGTTCCATCGGGCCGGGAACCAAACTGCCAACGCTCGGCCATATCGATTTCGACAGCCTGCGGGACGGCTTCGCGGTGCAAGTGGAGGGACTTTACGATGGTGGGGTGGATTTGATGCTGGTGGAAACCTGCCAGGACGTGTTGCAAATCAAAGCCGCCTTAAATGCGATCGAAGAAGTTTATACCAAAAAAGGCGCGCGGTTGCCAATTATGGTATCGGTCACCATCGAAAACTTCGGCACCATGCTGGTGGGTTCGGAAATTAGCGCCGTCGTCTCCGTCCTCGAACCCTACAACATCGATATCCTCGGTCTCAACTGTGCCACCGGCCCGGATTTGATGAAGGAACACATCCGCTACCTCTCGGAACATTCCCCCTTCATCGTCTCCTGCGTTCCCAATGCCGGACTGCCCGAAAATGTTGGCGGACAGGCCCATTACAAACTCACCCCGATGGAGTTGCGCATGGCGCTGATGCACTTCGTCGAAGATTTGGGAGTGCAGATTATCGGCGGTTGTTGCGGGACGCGCTACGAACATATCGGTCAACTCGCCGAGATGGCGCAAACCCTCACCCCCAAGGAACGCCAACCCCAGTACGAACCGTCGGCCGCCTCCATTTACAGTACTCAAACCTACGAACAGGACAACTCTTTCCTGATTGTCGGGGAACGTCTCAATGCCAGCGGTTCCAAGAAGGCGCGGACGCTGCTGAATGCCGAAGATTGGGATGGACTGGTGGCCTTGGCAAAGTCTCAGGTGAAAGAAGGGGCGCAAATTCTCGATGTCAACGTAGACTACGTGGGACGGGATGGTGTTCGGGATATGGGCGAGTTGGCATCGCGGCTGGTGACCAACGTTAACTTACCCCTGATGCTCGACTCCACGGAATGGGAGAAGATGGAAGCGGGGCTGAAAGTGGCGGGGGGTAAGTGTTTGCTCAACTCCACCAACTACGAAGATGGCGAACCCCGGTTTTATAAAGTGTTGGAATTGGCGAAGCAGTACGGCGCGGGGATTGTCGTCGGAACTATCGATGAAGACGGGATGGCGCGGACGGCCGATAAAAAGTTCGAGATTGCCAAGCGTGCCTACGATGCCACGGTAGAGTACGGCATTCGCCCGGAAGAACTCTTTTTCGACCCCTTGGCGCTGCCGATTTCCACGGGGATTGAAGAAGACCGCGCCAACGGCAAAGCGACCATTGAGGCGATTCGGCGGATTCGAGAAGAGTTGCCCGGATGCCACGTTATTTTAGGGGTTTCTAATATTTCCTTTGGCTTAAATCCCGCGTCGAGGCAAGTCCTCAACTCGGTATTTCTCCACGAAGCGATGCAGGTGGGAATGGATTCGGCAATTGTCAGCGCCAGCAAGATTTTACCCCTGGCAAAAATTGAGCCGGACCATCAAGATGTCTGCCGCAAACTGATTTACGACCAGCGAGAATTTAATGGGGAAGCCTGTAGCTACGATCCCCTGCTGGAGTTAACAAAACTCTTTGAAGGAAAAACCACAAAACGCGATCGCACCGTCGATGAAAACCTGCCAGTAGAAGAACGCCTCACCCGCCATATTATCGATGGCGAACGGATTGGCTTGGAAGAACAACTCGCAATTGCCCTAGAAAAACATCCCCCCCTCGATATTATTAACATTTTCCTCCTCGATGGGATGAAAGTGGTGGGGGAACTGTTCGGTTCTGGGCAAATGCAACTGCCGTTCGTATTGCAATCGGCGCAAACGATGAAAGCGGCAGTAGCGTATTTAGAGCCGTATATGGAGAAAGATGAAGCGGAGGATAGTGCCAAGGGAACCTTTATCATTGCGACAGTCAAAGGAGACGTTCACGATATTGGCAAGAACTTGGTGGATATCATCTTGTCGAATAATGGCTATCGGGTGATTAATTTGGGGATTAAGCAACCGGTTGAGAATATTATTAAGGCTTACCGAGAACACAATGCCGATTGTATTGCGATGAGCGGTTTGCTAGTGAAGTCTACGGCATTTATGAAGGATAACCTGGAAACCTTCAATCAGGAAAATATTACCGTGCCGGTGATTTTAGGGGGCGCTGCATTAACGCCCAAATTTGTCGATCGAGATTGCCAAGATACATACAACGGTCGAGTTGTCTACGGGAAAGATGCCTTTTCCGATCTCAACTTTATGGATAAGTTGATGCCAGCGAAATCGGCAAATAATTGGGACGATTTGAAAGGCTTTTTGGATGAAACCAATGGGAACGGTCACGTTAAAAATGGTAGCGATCGCCCTTCAGAATCAAATCCTAAAAAAGCCGCAGAACCGGTGGTCATCGATACCCGGCGATCGGATGCGGTAGATATCGAGATCGATCGTCCCACACCGCCATTCTGGGGCCCTAAAATCCTCCAACCCGAAGATATGCCTCTGGTCGAATTATACGGCTATTTGGACTTACAAGCCCTCATCGCCGGACAGTGGCAGTTCCGCAAACCGAAAGACCAACCTCGGGAAGAATATAACGGCTTTTTAGAAGAAAAAGTTCACCCAATTTTAGAGCGGTGGAAGCAGAAAATCATTGACGAAAATCTGTTACATCCCCAAGCCATTTACGGCTACTTCCCCTGTCAATCTGAAGGCAATTCCTTGCACCTTTACAAACCCGAAGAAGCCGAATCGGGCAACCTCACCGAACCCATCGTCACCTTCGAGTTCCCCCGACAAAAATCCATGCGCCGCCTGTGTATCGCCGATTTCTTCGCCCCCAAAGAAACGGGACAAATTGATGTCTTCCCGATGCACGCCGTAACGGTGGGTGAAATTGCCACGGAATACGCCAAAAAACTGTTCGACGGGGACGAATATACCGATTATTTATACTTCCATGGGATGGCGGTACAGGTTGCCGAAGCGATGGCGGAATGGGTACACGCGCGCATCCGTCGCGAGTTAGGATTTGGGGAGATCGAACCCGATAACATTCGCGATATTTTGGCGCAACGGTATCAAGGTTCTCGCTATAGTTTTGGCTATCCGGCTTGTCCGAATATTCAAGACCAGTACAAGCAGTTGGAGTTGTTGGGATGCGATCGCATTAATCTATATATGGATGAAAGCGAACAGTTGTATCCGGAACAATCCACAACGGCGATTATTGCCTATCATCCTGTGGCGAAGTATTTCACGGCGTAATTAGCGTGTCAGCTCGATCGCGAAGATAAATGATGTGTTACGACGGATTTTGAAGGTCTAATAAACGGCAATATTTTCAGCCATAATCGCGCATCTTACCGCATCCTATCGGTCACAACTCAAGTAACAATGCCAACAACGATCGACCGGACTCACAATTTATTTCCCCAACCTACACCCGATCGCGTTCTTCTGGAAAATGTCAGTTGGCAAACCTACGAAGCGTTGGTTCGAGATGTCGAAAATCAACCGGGATTGCGACTGACTTACGATCGAGGATGCTTGGAAATTATGAACCCTTTAGTTCCTCACGAAAGAACTAAGAAATTGACGGGTCGTATGGTGGAAACCCTCACCGAAGAATCGAATATCGAGATTTGCAGTTTGGGGTCTTTGACTTGCAAGCGTCGGGATTTAGAACGCGGCTTAGAACCCGACCAATGTTACTACATTCAAAACGAACCGGCAGTCCGAGGCAAAACAGAAATAGACTTCGATCGCGATCCGCCACCGGATTTAGCCATCGAAATCGATATTAGCAGCAGTTCCCTCGATCGCATAGCAATCTACGCAGATCTAGGCGTACCGGAACTCTGGCGGTATGACGGCAGCGATGTCATTATCTACCGCTTGGAAGACAAAACTTACCGAACCTGCGATCGATCGCCGACCTTTCCTCAAATGACACCGGATGCGATCGTTCGTTTTCTGGAGATGAGTCAAACCATGGGGGAAACAAGCTGGATTCGAGCGTTTCGCGAGTGGGTGAATGCGGGTTACGGGTGATGCTGGAGGAGAAACCCTCGCGTTTGACTCGATACAGTACGAATAAAAAGGGTAGAGTTCAACGATCGTCGATCTCGATTTTTGTCACTCCATCTTGACAAATAAATAAAAAACAGTAACAATAAATACAGAAACCAAAACGTTCATCCCCATAAAAGCAATCGCAAGACCCCTTGACAGGTCTTCTGGGGACGGAAGTAGGGACACAACCCGAAGGAACGCGCCTC
>NZ_JADEXN010000157.1 GCF_015207075.1 Zarconia navalis LEGE 11467 | reverse complement strand
CCTTTGGGGGGGGGAGCAATGATTTTGAGGCGATTCGCTACGAAGGCTACGGACCCGGCGGCGTGGCAATTCTCGTCGAAGCCCTCACCGACAACCGCAATCGAACGGCGGCAGATTTGCGAGCGGCGTTTAGCAAAAATGGTGGCAATTTAGGCGAGACGGGGTGCGTGAGTTGGATGTTCGATCGCAAAGGCATGGTGGAAATTGCCGGGACGGTGGATGAGGAGAAGCTACTGGAAGTTTCTCTAGACGGCGGGGCCGAGTCCTATGAGTTACTAGAGGGGGAGGATGCCCAAGGTGCGGAAGTGATTTGCGAGGCGAACGATTTAGAAAGACTCTCCCAGGCGTTGCAAGGGGGTGACTTTTCAGTGGTGCAAGCGGAGTTGCGATGGATTCCGACGACAACGATGGAGGTGACGGATACCGAACGAGCGCGATCGCTGTTGAAGTTAATGGATGCGTTGGAAGAATCCGACGACGTCCAGAATGTGACGGCAAATTTCGAGATGGGAGACGAACTAATATCGCAAATGCTCGAGTGAGGTTAGTGCGGGAGAAGCGATCGCTTTTCTGGGGGACGTTAACTCGAATACTTGGGCAACAATCGACTGCTCAGGGCGACGCAAACCCCCGCAGCCAGGAAAGATAATGCTCCCATCAGTCCGGTGGTTCCGATACTGAGACCCTCGAGAGAACCGAAGATATTGCCAAATAGATTGAAAGCTCCCCCAAATCCGCCGAAGTACAAACCTATAGCAAATCCGGCACGCTGGGGGGGAACGGCTGCTAGAACGAAGGGAATGGTGCCATTATTGATCGAACTAAATGCAAAAACTAAACCCACGATCGCGAGAACCGTCAGTCGCGGTATAAATCCTAACCCCACCAGTAATACAATTGTTGCCAATATCCCCACCAGCAATCCACGCTCGGTTTCCCAGCGACTGGCGATCGCCCCGACAGGGAGTGCGGCAACGGCTGCGGCGATGCTAAATCCCAATAGAGTCGGTGAAATACTTGCTTCGGAGAACTGTTGACCGATCGCGCCGGCGAGGGTGGTAAACAAGAAGCGAATCCCAAACCCCAAACCGATACTAGTGGCGAAGATGAAAATCCCGCTGGCGATCGATACCCAAAAAGATGATGAAATCGGAGAACTCGCCGTTAAAGGACTCTGGGATTGGGGAGGATTCACCGCTCTAAGTACCCCCACTGCGGCTAGGAGGCAAATCGAACCCAAGGCAAAGGTTACTGCTGGCCCGAGGGCAAGCAACCAGCCGCTGGAGGTCGGGGCGATGGCGATGGCAAGGCCGCCAACCAATGTCAGGATGCTATTGGCTTTGGGGAGTGCCGACCTGGAGGCATACTGTCCCAGTAAGGAAATCGCGGGCGAGCGAAAGATCGTCATCGCAAAGGCCCAGGCAATCATGACCCCCGGCAGCATCCAGCGCGCGAACCCCGTGAAGTTGCCAAAAATGGCGATGGTGGGAATGGCGATAAATAGAAGCGACGAGAGGATGACACCGATGGAGATGAGGGGAAATTGAGTCCCGATCCATTGTTTGGTGCGATCGCTTAGACTTCCCATCACCGGTTCTGCCACCATCCCCAAGAGAGTATCGACGAGCAGAACGGTGACGGCGAGTTCCTCGGGAAAGCTAAACTCCACCAACAAATCCTTTAAATACAATCGATAGATAACCCAGCTAATGGTGATTGTTCCCTGGACGGCGGCTAAACCCAAAACAGGTCGCCAAAGGACGAATTGCCGATGGAGTGAGGTAGAAGAAGAAAAGGGATCGCTCATCGTTAAGGATTAAGTAATGGGAGACAACCGATCGAGATCGATGGGGTCGCGAATCATAGTCGAACCGATACAGACGCTCGTACAATGACGAACTCCAAGAAAAAAGGATTCACCGGATCGGTTCGATCTCGATATCTTCTCTCTATTTAATCCCCTGCAATGGGTTTTGTCCCTCTGTGGAGATCGCGATTCCGGCGATCGGGAACCGGATCGACGAGTTGTACCGTCTTTTAGAAAGAGATAACCCTAAAATTAAGTTAAAGTTGGAGCGGCGAGCCAGACCCAGCGCGATCGATTTTGGGAAGATCCCAATAGCGCGAACGCCAGCGATGCTCGCGCGATCGCCAATCTTACCAGAAGGCTACGAGGCAAGGTCAATGAAGCAACATATCGCACTCACTCTTTCAATCTTTGGCACGTCCCTCTTACCAGCGGCGGCATTCGCTCAGGAATTTGAGGGCTGTTTTCTCCTAGATGAAAAGAATCGAGTCATCGAACTCGATTCCCTCTGTCCCGGTCAAAATTTCTCGCTTCCAGGACTCGAGGGCGAGGGAGTACTTCCCCCACCGCCAGGAACTCCATCTGTGGGTCTAAATTCGGGGGGGCTTTTGGTTCCCATCAAATATCGCCTCGGCGGCATTCCCGTGGTGGATGTTACCTTTAATAATTCTCAAACTTTTGAGATGCTCGTGGATACGGGAGCGAGTGGAACGGTGATTACCGATGCCGTTGCCAAAGCCCTGGGAATTGAAACGGTGGGAACGGCTCAAATTGATACTGCCAGCGGTAAAGATGTCGAATTTCCCTTGGGGATTGTCGATTCGATCGATGTTGGTGGTGCGAGCATTCAAAATGTAACGGTGGGCATCGCGTCGGCACTCGATCTCGGATTGCTGGGTCAGGATCTTTTGGGACAGTACGATGTGACGATTCGCGATGGACTTTTAGAGTTTCAAACCCGTTAGGTTTGGTTGCAGATGATTTCTGCCCCGATCGACAGGTGCTGTTCCCACGCAACTTACACCCCGCGATTCGATCGAAAATTAAAGTGGACGTTAACGCGCGATTAAGATACGATCTAACCCTTCCCCACCATACATGAGGATGTATCTATGCGCGTCAAACGTCCCGTCCGGGCAGTGGCTAATTTATTTTTTTTTAAAACACCCTTAGAAGCCCAACTGATTATTACTCGACGTTGTAACTTAAGTTGTGGCTACTGCACCGAATACGACAACTATTCTCAACCCGTTCCTTTTGATGTTCTCAAAGAACGTATTGATGCCATCCATCGTTTGAACGCGCTCAATATCACCCTGCTCGGTGGTGAGCCGTTAATGCATCCCGACCTCGTTGAAATTGTTAAGTATTGCGCGCGAAAGAATCAAGTTTCCATCACAACTAATGGTTTTTTATTAACTCAATCCATTATCGAACAGCTTAATAAATCGGGATTGAGTAATTTACAAATTAGTATCGATACATTAGAAACTGATTCAACTCGCTACATCCAGAAATCATTAAAAAAACTTCTATCGAAGCTAGAACTATTAAAAAAATACGCGAATTTTGACGTTCATGCGAATGTCGTGCTGTGCGAATCAACAAAAGAAACTTTTAAAGAAACTGTCGATCGCATTCGTGATTTTGGTTTCCATGTTTCCATCGATCTCTTTCACGACGGCAACGGTAAACTTCAAGTTCGAGGAGAAGATTATCTCCAACTTTGGAACGAGCATTTCGAGAGTGGTGCGCCGTTTACCACCCTCGATCTCGAGTACGGGCAAAAACTGTTGCAAGGACAATCTCCGAAATGGAAATGTCGGGCAGGTTCTCGTATTCTTTATATTGATGAATTCGGTTTGGTGCAATACTGTTCTTCCCAGCGCGATCGCTTGAACAAACCGATTACTGAATATACACTTTCCGATTTACGCGAACAGTCCAAAAATTATAAAGGTTGCGAAGAAGGTTGTTCTTTGCTGTGTGCTTATCGCAATTCGATGCTCGATAACGAATCGGGAAAAGTCGCAAAAGAGGTATACAAAGCATTCTCCCAAGGAATAGTTTCTGTGGAATAGCGCGCCACAATACCGTCAGGCTTTAGTCTCTTGTTGGGTTATTTTATTTTGTCGATCGCCAAATAAGTTGACGTTCGAGATTGCGATTGAATCTTCGATCGTCGGTACAGACTCGATCTCAAACCCATTTTCGGTCACTTGTACGATCGTCGGACTCGAGTATTACAACCGCATTCTCTGCTGGAAAATTTTTTGCATCTCATTTGCAAATCGGAAAATAGTGCGCTCTTAGGCGATAGGATTTAGAATAAGTCTGAATCGGGTCAAATCAATAGCGCTGCGTGCGTTTGAGTTTGGGGGAACCGGGAAAGAAAATGACAAAAACAGCCAGGTACTAATCGAGTCAAATTCTCGATGGATGAAGGAGCGTAAATACATAAGCGCGTAAAGTATCGATGTTTATCGTAATTGGGGAGCTAATCCCTTTCCCCCACAGCAACATTTCTCTACTGAAAAGAGGAATGCTGCCACGCTCTTGTCAGTAATTATTCGTGTTTTATCCCAAAATCGTGCCACTTCCTCCTGCTTACTTACCCACTCTCGAAGAAATACTCGATCGCACCCCCGTCACCGTCACACCAGATACTCCCATTCTTGACGTATTGAGTCTGATGAATCGGGTTTCTCAAAACCGAGGGGACGAGGAAATATCGATCGATCGCCCCAGAAGCTATACCCTAATTACGCAAAAGACGACATTACTCGGAGTCTTCACAGAACGAGATGTTACCCGACTCAGCGCCAACGGTGCGAACCTCACCACGATGACGGTGGGCCAAGGAATGACCCGCGAACCGATCGTCCTCAAACATACGGAATATCGAGATCTATTCGCCGTCTTATCAATATTCAAACAACATCGCATTCGCCATCTCCCGATTCTCGACGATCTCGGACAACTGATGGGAGTGGTGTCTCAAGATAAACTACACGACGCACTCCACCCGGCGAATCTACTCAAAATGTATTCTGTTGCCGAGGCGATGAGCGATCGAGTCGTGCGCGCATCCCCGACTACATCAGTCTTAGAGTTAGCTCGGCAGATGAGCGAACATCGGGTCAGTTGTATTGTCATTACAAACGATACCAACCTGACTGTTGAAGATGCACCCCCCTTGCAACCTATCGGTATCGTCACGGAACGCGATCTCGTCGAGTACCAATTGCGCGGACTCAACATCGATCGTCTCCCAGCCGCCGAGGTTATGAGTACCCCCCTGGCTTCGGTTCGTTTCCAAGATAGTCTTTGGATAGCTCGGCAAGAAATGCAACGGCTGCGGGTGCGGCGTTTGGTGGTCGTGGGAGAGCAAGAAGAATTGCGGGGAATTTTGACCCAAACCAGCGTTCTGGAACGTCTCAACCCCTACCAAATGTATCAAGCCATTGGAGCGTTACAAGAACAGGTGCATCAGCTCCAACAAGAGCGCATTCAAGTCTTGCAACATCGCAATGCCGAACTCCAACAAGCAAACATTCGATTGCAAGCTCAAATTGAAGAATGCCAGCAAGCAAAAGAAGCACGATATCGGAGCGAAGAAAAATTTCGTCAGTTCGCAGAACACATTCGCGATGTCATCTGGATGTGCGATCGAGTACCCGATCGACTCCTTTACATCAGTCCGGCTTACGAGCGAGTCTGGGGTCGTTCGGGTCAAAGACTCTATGACGACCTTTACAGCATTATGGAAACCATCGACCCCGAAGATTGCTGAAGCATTTGCCAAACAGCGACAAGCAGGAGAAAGCACCGATATCGAGTATCGGATCGTCCGACCCGATGGAGAACGGCGCTGGATTCACGATCGCAGCTTTCCCATTCGCGATGAGTCGGGTCAAGTGTGCCGTTTGGCGGGTATCGCCGAGGATATCACCGAGCGCAAGCAAACCGAACTCGCGCTCCAGGAACTCAAAAAAGAACTCAAACAAAGAGTAGAGGAACGCACAGCCCAACTGAAGCAAACCAACCGACAACTCGAATACGAAATCCGAGAACGCCAGCAAATTGAAGTCTCGCTGCGTTTTTTTGAGGAGCGCTTCCGGACGATTTTCGAACAAGCGGCGGTGGGGATTAATATTGGCTCTGCTGACGGTCGGTTTATCCAAATCAATCAAAAAACCTGCGATATTATCGGCTACAGCGCTGACGAACTGCAAACGAAAACGCGACTCGATACGATCGCTCCTCAATATCGCCAAGCTTATCGGCATCGAAGCGAGGCTATTTTTAGGGGAGAATGTCATACATTTTCTATTGAGTTGCAGCTCATCCACAAAGAAGGTCATCCCGTTTGGGTTAATATCACGGTTTCCATTCTCAGTACTCGAGATGGCAATCCCCGGTACGATGTGGCGATTGTTGAAGATATTAGCGATCGCAAGCGGATAGAACGGGAACTCCGAACCAGCCAACAGAAATATAAAACGCTCTTCGAGACGTTACCCATTGGAGTGGGAATGACCGATGAAACTGGTAACTTTATTGAAGCCAACGCAGCTTTAGAACGCATTGTAGGGATCTCGATCGGCGATGGCAGGCAATACACTTGCCACGAACCACCCTGGCAACCCATGGGTGCTGACGGAATCCCCATGTTGCCAGAAGAACTCGCCAGCGTCGCGGCCTTAACTGAAAGCAGAATTGTGGAAGATTGCGAAGAAAGAATCACCAACGGAAATGGGGAGATAACTTGGCTGAGCGTGACGGCGGCTCCTATTCCTTTGGATCGGTACGGCGTGGCGATCGCTTATCTCGATATTACCGAGCGCAAACAAACCGAGCAGATGAAAGATGAGTTTATTGCGATTGCCAGTCACGAACTGCGAACTCCCCTGACTTCTTTACGCGCGTCTTTGGGGCTACTTGCCACGGGAAAACTGGGTAACTTAAGCGATAGTGGAAAACGGCTCCTGGAATTTGCCGTACTCGATACCCAACGTTTAGTACGCTTGGTCAACGATATTCTCGATCTCCAACATTTGAAGTTTGGCGCGCAGGCTCTAAATTTCCAAGCCTGTCCCCTCGATCGACCGATACAGCAAGCCGTCAGCGTGATCGAACCGATCGCCCAGAATGCTGGTATTACTTTATCAATCTGTTCGGTGTCGGAGATCGCGTACATCGATCCCGATAGCATCGTTCAAGTTTTAACGAATTTATTAGCCAATGCCATTAAGTTTTCCTCTAGGGGAGAAACCGTTTGGCTGAGTGTCTCCTCACAAGAGGGTCAACTTTGCGTGAGCGTGACCGATTGCGGGCGAGGCATTCCAGTTGATAAGTTGGGGAATATTTTTGAACCCTTTTCTCAGGTGAATACTTCTGATTCCCCTACTGACGAAGGAACGGGCTTGGGTTTGGCGATCTGTCGCAGTATTATCGATCGCCATGGCGGACGAATCTGGGTTGAAAGCAGTCTCGGAGAAGGGAGTACTTTTTACTTTACCGTGGCTGTGTCAACGTCCGGGCGATCGCAATCTGCCTCGACCTCAAATTGACCTTAACGATCTCGATCGATGGCAGTCGTTATCGTTATTGCCGTTAAGCGATTTGACAGCGATTTGACATTGACATCGCGAATCAGGAGACTTTGTTAAGGTGCATCGAGAAATTGCAATTTTTGATACAAATCGCTTGTCTTGAAACTTAAATATGCTTTAGAGAACGAGAGCATCAATACAAAGTAAATGTAAATCGAATATATAAAATCAATCAATTCACAAGTTTTTCACAAACAATAATTAGTTTTAAATTAATAGCAATTCGCATTTTTTTGAATTCTTGTTGCTTTTGAATTGTGAAATATCTTAACTCAAAAAAATCAAAAAAAAAATGCTAAAAAGCCTCTAGATTAATACAATTTTAGATAAGCTGAGACTCTGATTATACCGTAATTGCAAAATGGGTAAAAACTTAGGTTGACATCAGTACTTCATTACGTTGAGTGATTCAAATACTCAATTATTATCAAGATCGATCGAGCAAAGCGCAAAAGCTTCCCCGTTTCTCCTCTTTAGTTGAGGTGAAGCCATCAGGTCTTGTGAAAACTTGGCGGTTTCCATCCTTTCTTTCATATCTTCGTTAACCATTGGAGTAGCTTGGAAACTGGAGGGAGATCTTAGGATAACCTCTAAAGTTCGTACTGACCGTAAATCGGATACGAACGAGTTGATGAAGCGACAAGCGAACCGAGCAAAACATCGTGTCACCGATCTATCTATCGTGATTTTTCACTCTATGAGGTACGGAGTTGGGTTTGAAGGAACGAGAAATTTGCAATGAGAAATTCAGATTTACTTCATAAATTTGAAAATCACTATATCGTTGTTAAATTTTACAGTTTGATGTCAATTTTTGATTTTTTTCAAGTTAGACCTCAACCCATAAAATCTTGATAACTATCGAGAGAAAAATTGCAATTTAATTTTTTTTCTCGTAGTTGTTCGCAGATCCTAAAACTGTTCTTCTATAAAATCAATCGTGAGCACTAAAACTATCTTACTAATCGACGATGAATACCGTCTTCGGGAAGTCACGAAAATGACATTAGAAATGATGGCTGGGTGGAATGTAGTAACCGCTGCATCGGGACGCGAGGGACTGGAATTAGCTCGATCGCAGCAACCCGATGCCATTCTCTTAGATGAGATGATGCCTGACTTAGACGGAACGGAAACCCTTGCCAGATTGCAAGCAGATGAAACGACGCGATCGATTCCCGTGCTCTTACTGACTGCCAAAGCTCAAACGACAGAGTCGATCGCTTTAAACCGAGGGGCTAGAGGTGTTATTTCCAAACCCTTCGATCCCTTAGAATTAGCGACTACGATTTCCGAGGCGCTTGGGTGGGGGTGAAGATCTTGAAAATCCGCCCGATCGAGCCAAGAAAGAGGAAAAGATTTGCGTCCTTAGGTCGATCGCAGATGGGATCGTTTGTATGAAAGAAAAATTCCCAGTTATTGAGGCTGGGGATTCTTAAAGAGAAGTAATATAAAAAAGGTGACTCGAAGAGTCACCAAAACCTTGCTAAAACTTGATACTCAAAGACATTTTCTTACGTTTAAGCTAGAACGAAATCGACTTCATCTGTTCCTGCCGTTTCACCCTGACCCGATTCGATTTTCTCGCCATTGCTCGCAATTTCCACCGCAAACGGCAAATCTCCCAGACTCACATTGTAATCGGTAGCATCAGCAGTATAGCCAACACTAGCAACCATTTTCCGTCCGGCATCCGTGTAAAGGAATGCCAACATTTGATTTTTTTGTTTGTCGTTGTCGTAAGCCCAAATGACCATGTATTGATTGCCCTGGTAGTCGAATACTTTGGGCGGACGAGTGGGCCGGTAACGACCGGGAGAGCCGAAGCTAGCATCCACAAATGACTGACCTGAATTGTCTTGAGCGACAGCGTAAGCGACTTCATCCGGTGCCGTGGCTTCGGCATCCGCTTCTTCTCCGCCATCGATGGGTTCTTCCTTACCGCGATTTTTGAAATAATCGACAGCTTTTTTGGTGCCGATCGCCCCAACTGCGGCTACACCAGCACCAACTAAGATATTGCGAAGTTTCTTATTCATAAATACCCATACACATAAGTTAAGTGTCGAGCATCATCCTATCATTCCCCGTCCTGGGTGCAACCCCTCAAAGCCTCCGAGTTTTGAATTGGTGACATCCGATCGAAT
>NZ_JADEXN010000156.1 GCF_015207075.1 Zarconia navalis LEGE 11467 | reverse complement strand
GCATTCTTATTTAACCTCGGTACTAGACCCGAGAGTTCTCCCTCCCTATGTGGTCGCCGATTTATACCGACGGCGATGGCGAATTGAAGAAGCTTTTAATGTGGTCAAACGTCTTTTAGGACTGAGTTACTTATGGACGGGTTCTCTCAATGGAATCAAATTACAGATTTGGGGAACCTGGCTGTTTTATGGAGTTTTGGTAGATTTAGGGGATGCCGTAGCTGACGAGATGTCCGAACCGTTCGAGCGCATTTCTTTGGAGATGATTTACAGAGGTTTGTATCATTTTCAGGTGGCTCATCAAAAGGGATTGGCTGCTGACCCGGTGAGCTATTTTGCCGCACCCCAGAATCGAGATTTGGGCATTAGCTCGACGAAAACCCAAAGTCAAGTTAATTATTGCTCCCTTTCCAGCATCGCCCCGAACATCTTCACCGTTTTTCTTCGAGCCATCCTCCGCAACTCCCTTGACGACTGGCTTTCAGCCTTAACTTGTCACCCATGGGCTCCGCTTAAGTCCGTTCCCATGAAGCAGGCATCTCTCAAATCGGCTCCTGCGAGATTGGCTCCTCGCAAATCCGCTCCGGTAAAGTCCGCTCCCGTTAAATTTGCCTCCATAAAGTGGGTTTCTCTTAGGTCTGTTCCCCGTAAATCCGCTCGATACAAATCCGCTCCCATTAAATTAGCTCCGCATAGTTTTGCTGCAGTCAAGTTCACTTGACGCAAACGAGCTTCTTTTAGGTTTGCCGCCACCAAATTCGCGCCCTCTAAGATGGCAGTATCGAGTGTTGCTCCGCTCAAATCGATTCCTGGCAAATCGACTAAGCTCAAATGTTCGTCACATTGACTTGACTGAAGTGCCGTTCTCCGGCAGCGTATCGAGCTAGTAATTCTTGAGAATGCAGGTTTGAAGGTTCGAAGGTTACAATTTGACGGCTCAACCAAGACCGCTGTGATAGCGAAATTGCTTCGATCGAAGTTTGAAAGGGTTGCACTTCGAGTCTAGTCCGATTGTCGATTGAGTTGGGTGTGGCATTGAAGGAAACAGTCAACGGACTCATCATCTTCTTCATGGCAAACCTCTCTCGTGCTCCAAATAAGGGGGTGACCGCTTTTTCTCGATTGGGTTCACGCCCCGGACATGACTAGCATTGCGCTCTGGATATAGATGTCATTGCAGAAAATCTCTGGACTTTGAGAGAAGATCTCAGGAAAATACAGGTTCGGTATCACTCGAATGCATTCAAAAACTCGATCGGAGCGAGATTATTGTGCTCTATGCTATTATCGGTGCGATCGTTTCATAGAGCGACCTCGATCTGAAGTCATAAGTGTCGCTTAAATAACTTCAGTATTTTAATTTTAGATCGATGTATTAAGCGATATATACATAAAGAATCGAGCAAAAAGGATGAAATACAAAAGCAGAAGTTATTATTTTAGATTTAGATTTGAAGTTTAAAATTTACTTTTATTTATAGCAATTGTCGGACTTTTGAGGTATCTTATGCAAAGAAAGAAAGGAATCATATCTCTGAGTTATTCCCATACTTTATGTTAAACCTAAATCTCTTTCTCGGATCGTTCGTGATATGAAATCTTGCTATGTTCTACCTCGATCGGGTTAGTCGTTTATTTTTAAGATTCATGAATATACTCGATCTTAGAATCGGAATTTTGTGATAACATAATCAATACTCGTTTAGAAATCTAAACAAAAAACCTTTTTTTGCATTTACTTCTTAAAAAAATAACTTTGATTCGGTTCTTCTGATTTTCAGTAAATTTAAACTTCATGTCAAACAAGAAAAAACTCAAAAAATGAAAATGTTTGTAAAGCAATTTTTTATATTTCTGACACGGTCGGAAATATAAAATTGTCATCTAAGTCCAATAAGTCGATCTGGAAACGATCTGCAATATCCCCACGTGTAAACTCATCGACATCTTTCTTCCGTGAAAACTCGTATGAATTTACCAGCACTAACATTGTTGACAATTTATAGCTTACTTCGTCGACAACAGAAGTTTCAAAACATCGAACGTCTTTCATGACTGAAAGAAAGAGGTTTTTCTTTCTCTAGTTTTAATTGGATTAAAATTTTATCTCCTCAAGCAATCAGTCTGAGATAGTCAGTATTCACCAGAGTCATAAATTAAAAATACTCTTGAACATTTGATTTTTAATTCAATTTTCTATTGTCATATATATCTAATTGCCGATCGCAAAGTCATCAAAGTTTCCAGGCAACCAAATCACTCCAAATTTTAATGTAAGGATAACTTGAGAAAAATGATTTTTCGATTTCTATTAGAGATCGAAAATCGAAGTCAAATCTAATAAAATTTCAAGATCGTGAATATGAGCAATCGAACTTCTTATTTCAACGAAAAACTTGAGAAAATCTTGACATCAGAGCAATACGAACATGTTGTTGAAGCGATTATGGCCGGAAAATATTCATGGGCGTGTACTTTAATCTTGCGCTTTGGAGGCGATAATCCTTTAGCCTACATTCCTTACCGAACTTACAATCGGTTAATGAAAGAAAATAACAAAGGTTGTCAACCCAGCAAACATCGATACCGAACTGAGGAAGAAAGACTAGAGCGATGAAACTGACTCTCTAAGATGTTGGAATTTTGCTACTATTATATAAATCTTGAATTAACAAGATTAGTTGACTTAAAATTTATCTTCGAGATTTAAAAATTAATGTTCTTCGTTGTATTTTTAAATCTCAAACAAGGTCCTCGATATTAATTTTTAAATCTCGAAGTTTTCTTGAAGCTGACACTCGTCTGCCAAGCGACTCTGTTGGTGCAGCCATTCCGAAAGAGCTATGGGTATTGCTCAATACTGACCTGTTATTAGTTGATCTAACTTGAGCTGTAGACGACCCAAATCGATCGAGCCATCAAGAGTCTCAGAATAACTTCAGTTTCAGTGACGATATCGACTCGAGAGAAGGTTTTGATATTTCGAGTTTTATATGCTAGATTTCTAGGGTCAAAATCATCTTAATTTCAACTCCTTGCGTCACAATTCCCTTGGAGTTCTTCTAGATGCTGATGGCAAGATAGCTAAAGTATTTCCTGACTTAAGCTTTTTCTTTCTATTTTGAGGTACATCAATCGTGCTAAAAGCGAATTCCGATCGTCAGAACGATGACCAACCCATAACAACGGCTTCCCAAACAAATCGATCGAAACTCAACACGGTTTTATTGCTCGGTCGAGGTCGGTCGGGAACGACATGGCTGGCTCAAATGATGAATTCTTACGAGCATTGCAGTTACAAGCACGAGCCATTCCTTCGCAAAAAATCTACAGATTATAATACTTGGCTTCAACAGATAGAATCGGGTGATGCCAAATCATTACGGTCGGAGTACGAGGCGATCTGCCGCCGAGCTTATCATGGTGTCGATATGCCGCCATTTCCACCCAAAAGCTTTCGCAATCAAAATGGTCAACTTTTGCACCTACTCTACGGTCTGGGAAAGCGAGTTGATGCGATTAAACCGCTGTACGAATGGTACGGCAAAATGCCACTGACCGAACGCACGCCCGTTTTAATTAAAGATGTCAACTTTCCCAATCATCTATTACCCCGCTTGTGCGAGGCGATCGAACCCTATATGCTCGCAGTGGCACGAAATCCATTTGCTAATATTGCCTCGTATCTTAAAGGTGTCGAACTCAGTCTGTTCGGTCAAAGTCAGAAAGCTAAAGTTGAGAGCGTGCGCCAGCTTCTCGAGAGTCCCAATGGCGAAAGGTTTTCTCAGTATCTCGATCGCCTCGATGGAATGTCCCTAGCGCAGTTTGAGGCGCTCACCTGGCGAATTGGTGTCGAACCCCTCGTGGAGTTCGCACGGAGTTACGATCGCGGTTTGGTCGTTGTCTACGATGATGTTTGTCTCGATCCCCACGGTAAAATTGCCGAAATTTTCGATTTTGTCGGCTGGGAAGTCGGTCAATCCACCCGCGACTTTATCGATCGATCGATTTCTGGCGAGAAAAGCTCTGCCAATTCTGATAAGGCATACTACAGTGTCTATCGCGATCCGCGCCAAAGTATGTCGAAGTGGAAAACCCAGCTTACTGACGAACAAGTAGCGGATATCGCTTCGGTGATTCGCGAATCGCCGCTAACGGATTTATGGCCCGATATGCCACTCTAAGTTCAATATCGGTTTGGGATTTGGAGTCAGTAGATGCTGCAAACTCCACAATGAAACGCTTTCAAAGTTGGAGCGTCCAGTTGAGGCTATGAAGGTACGAATTCTCGACTTATCCCCCAACGATGAGGTCAGAATCCATCGAGTTGCTGAGTTACTTTTCGAGGGATTCCAAGAGAACTGTCCCGATGCTTGGCCCGATCGAGTTTCAGCCCTCCAGGAGGTGCGAGACTCTTTTGGGAGCGATCGCTTCAGTCGAATCGCGATCGATTCTAGAGGTGAGATTGTGGGGTGGATTGGTGGCATTCGCCAGTACGATGGCAATGTTTGGGAACTTCACCCCCTGGTTGTGAAAGCAGAATTTCGCCGACGGGGAATCGGTCGAGTACTGGTCGCAGACTTAGAAGAGCAAGTCCGAAAACAAGGAGCACTCACCCTTTGGGTGGGAACCGATGATGAAAACAATCTGACGACGTTGTCGGGGAAGGATTTGTATGCCGATGTTTGGGAACAGATCGCCAACATCGGCAATTTGCGCGACCATCCCTACGAGTTTTATCAAAAGTTGGGGTTCGTCATCATCGGTGTGATGCCAGATGCCAACGGATCTGGAAAACCGGATATTTACATGGCAAAACCCATCGATCGAAATACCGAGATCGATGGGTTTCGGGAATAATTTCGATCGAGATTTTCTTCCATACCGATCGCAAGTGCATAAGTTTTCGACCGCTCCAACCTATGAACGCCACAGGAGGAAATCCACCCTCCAACAACACCATAGATGGAGATATAGTTATGGCATTTATTCCCGGAACACCCGCGTCCGATAACCTCATTGGAAACCCCGTAGCCGATGCGATGTACGGCTTAGACCGCAACGATACATTACGCGGTGGCGGTGGCAACGATCGTCTCTACGGCGATCGCAAACCTGCCTTTTTCCCAGTATTTCCTCTCGTTCTTGCCGGTGACGACGTTTTATTTGGCAATGCTGGAAACGACTCTCTCTGGGGCGATCCGGGAAACGATCGCCTTTACGGAGGTCGCGATGAAGACTTTTTAGATGGAGGATTTGGAAACGACCTTCTTAATGGTGGCTTAGATGACGATACCCTAGTTGGGGATCGTGGAAATGACTCGATGTATGGTAGTCGTGGCAACGACGAAATCTTTGGTAACTTCGGTAGCGACTTGATTTTTGGAGGTTCTGGCAGCGACTCGATTTATGGGGGCCGCGCTCGCGATGTCATTCATGGGGGTCGCGATAACGACATTATTTATGGCGGTCGCGGTAACGATGATATTTACGGTGACGACGGTCGCGACTTTATTGATGGCGGCGACGATAACGATCGCCTCTACGGTGGCGCACAGACCGACCAATTGCTCGGTGGAAACGGTAACGATGTCTTAGTCGGTGTGGATAACGATGATGCCGAACCCGGACGAGGCGAATTCGACATTCTTACCGGTGGTGAGGGGAACGACAAATTTATTTTAGGGCGCATCGGCAAAGCCTTTTACGACGATGGCGTTATCGAAGCAGGCAACTCCGGCGAGGCAGACTTCGCTCGGATTACCGATTTCATCGTCGGTCAAGACACCATTCAACTCAAAGGCAACGAAAACTACATCCTCGAATCCTTCATGGTGGATGGCAGTACCAGTACGCGGATCTTCATCGACCAAGGTCTGTGGGTGGATACCAGCGGTATTTTCTTCCAAGCACGGGAACTGGTGGGAATTGTTGATGGTGTCGATCCCAATACTCTAACTCTGAACGAAGGCGGCCCTCTAACCACGATCGTTTAAGAGGCTTGAAGGTTTTGGAAGCATGGGGCTTCACTATTCCTCCGTCTCTCTTGCTTCCCCTATACCTTGTCTTCTTCTCTTCTTTCCGAATTCCGAATTTAGAATTCTGAATTCTCCCCCCCTCTCCCCATCAGAAATCGACAACGCCACGAACTTGACGATTCGCACAATAATTGGACAAATTATCATGGAAACTTTGAGCTTTGGAAATTTCCGCAACACCCAGTCTCTCGGTCGAATCAGTAGTTTAGAAGAAGATCCGATGATGGGAGCATTAGCAAACGATCTGATGCAGCCTGATACGAGCAACCCATTAGTTGGAGTTGGGCAAGGCGGCAACATCGAACCCCCCGTCGAACCCACCCTCGAAACCGTAGCCCTTGATGGTATTATCCTCGGCGAACGCCCGATCGAAATGCCCGGTGCATTCCGCGAACCGGATACCGTGGACGTGCGCCCCGAACTCGATCCCGACCCCATCATCGGCGTTCCCGTACCTCCCCCAGTATTCGTTCCCGGCGACTTTGAAATTATTCTGCCCCTACCCGACGACCAGTTGTTGTCCCAAAATTCCCCAGGGGTGAAATTCGGTTCTGAGACTTTCGATCGCATGGGAGAAGTGGTCGCCACGGGCGATTTCAATGGCGACGGCTATACGGACCTTGCCGTCGGTTCCCCCGATGAAGATGCCCTGAATGTTGCCGATGCGGGAATGGTAAACGTCATCTACGGTTCCGCCAATGGCTTAAACGCCGCCGGCAGCCAGTTCTGGACGCAAAACAGTCCGGGGATTAGTTCCGGTCAGGGGACTGAAGCGGGAGATAATTTTGGCGAAACCCTCACCGCTGGGGACTTCAACGGCGACGGATTTGTGGACTTGGCCGTGGGTTCTCCCGGTGAAGACGTGTTCGATATCGTCGATGCGGGGGCGGTGAACGTTATCTACGGTTCGGCTAACGGCTTGAACGCCATCGGCGACCAAATTTGGCACCAGGATAGCGGTGAAGCTCAAGCGAGTCCGGTCATCAGTTCCGTTGCGGAAGCGGGCGATCGATTTGGCGGCGCGTTGACGGCTGGGGACTTCGATGGCGACGGCCGGGACGATTTGGCAGTCGGCAGTCCTGGGGAGTCCGTTGGCAATATTGAAGATGCGGGGGCAGCGGTCGTTATCTACGGTTCGGCCAACCGCCTGAGTGCCAACGGTCATCAAACCTGGCATCAAAACCGGACGGGTATTCTCGATGAAGCGGAAACCGGCGATCGCTTTGCGGCAAGTTTGACGGCCGGGGACTTCAACGGTGACGGCATCGACGACTTGGGCATCGGCGTTCCCGAAGAGGATATCGATAACGCCTCCAATGCCGGTGCGGTGAACGTCATCTACGGAACAGCCAATCGTCTCAGTGCGACGGGAGATCAGTTCTGGCATCAAAATAGCTTTGGGGTGCAAGGGGTTGCTCAAGGGGGTGAAAATAGCGAGTTCGGCTTCCTGGGCGATCGCTTCGGCACCAGTCTGACGGCGGCGGACTTCAACGGCGACGGCATCGATGACCTGGGTGTGGGCGTTCCCGGCGAAGACCTCGGCGTGGGTGTCAACAGCATCGATGTGGGTGGGGTGAATATCCTCAACGGTTCCGATAATCGTCTCACGGGGTTGAGCGATCGCTTCGTCTCCCAAGATACCCTCGACATCACAGGCGAACCCCCCGAATCTCGCGATCGCTTCGGCTGGAGTGTAGCCGGTGGCGACTTCAATGGCGACGGTCGTGCGGACCTGTTGACGGGCATTCCGGGCAAACAGGTCGATAACCTAAATGGTGCCGGGGCTGTTGGTGTCTTATACGATGTCTGAGTTGAATCCTGATGGTAATTGAGTAGGGGTAGTGCCCCTGTGCCTACCCCGGCGGCAAGGGATAACCGGGCGCTGGATTACCCCTGCTCATCGCGCACCAGTGTGGCCCAGTACTAGATTGACAAATATTCGGTAATTGCGGGTGGTATTTTTGCGGTACCATCCGCTTTTTTTTGGCGATAAATTAAGTTTTGAAATTTGTTTTGAAATTTGTCCGATTATTGAAGTCATAAAGTCGATCGATTGTTCGATCTTGATGACCTAATTTGACTACTTTTTTTGCCAGATCGCTCAAATCGATCTACCCTTTTTAGAAAGAGTGACTCTGAGTGGAATAACATCATGAAAGTTCTCCACGGAACTTGGATTCCCGAGCACGGCGATGACTTTATCCAAAGCGGTGGTTTTTACCTGTGGGTGGAAACTTCTGAGGTGAAAAAACGGCGAAAAAAGAGCGATCGCCATCCCCGACATTTGGAAGATGAGCAGCTACATGATTTTATCCGCAATGATTTAGGCATCTCAACAGGAATCTCAAGGGGCGATCGCTACGCGCATCAAGTTATCGAGCGAAACTTTCTCCTCCCAAGTACTGAAGAATCTCCCCTACCTTCCCTGGAGTTAGTTCGCTATTTCGAAACAGACGAACCCGATTCGATTCAACTCCAATCTTGGAAAATTGATTGCGTCGCGATCGAGAAGATTATTAAAGTTGTTAGCGATCTGCATTTTTTAGCTTTTTACAACATTCAAGACATTCAGTTCGGCTCCGACTTACTATTTTGGTATCACTATGTCCAATTTTTTAGAGAGATTCTGTTAAAAGACCAATATATTCCAGCACTGACCTATCGAGAGTTGAAACCAAAAAAGAGAAGTAAGAAAATACCTTCTGAAATTTATCCGGGATGGGAGATTGTTTCTTCTCAATACGAATCACGTTTGAAACAGTTTGTTGAATGGATGCCGATCGCCTGTACGACAGGATTTGAAAAATTAGATCGATCGTCACAACTTTGGAATAAAGAAACTCTGCTGCGGCATTTTTCTGAATGTTTGCTACACGATGCTTTAATGCAAACAGCTTTGCCTGCGGTTTTTACGCGCAAAATCGAAAACTCCCTCATCGCCGACTGTCTCTACTTAAATACAACCAAGCTGCCTCCTTTTCAAAGTCGAAGCATTAGCCTAGAAACTTATCAACAATGGCAAGGGTGGCAACATCAAGTTGTTGGCGATCGCGCGAATTCTAATTTTGACTTAGGGTTCAAATTAATTGAAGCCTCGAATCTCGATCTCGAAGCTTGGAAGCTGGAATTTTTGGCGGTGGCCAAAGACGATCCGTCTCTGAAATTGAGTCTAGATGACTATTGGTATCTCGAAACTAAAAACAAAACCCAGATTCGCAAGCAGTTTGGCAAAGAATTTGAAAAAAGTATTTTACTCGAACTCGGTTATGCCGCGCGAATGTATCCGAAAATTTGGAGTGGATTGGAAACAGATAAACCCATTGGTTTGCAACTAACCCTCTCGGAAGCTTTCGAGTTTCTCAAAGAAAGTGCCTGGGTTTTAGAAGATTCCGGCTACAAAGTGATTATTCCCGCCTGGTGGACTCCTGAAGGTCGCCGTCGTGCAAAAATTCGCCTCAAAGCTTCGGAAAAAAATTCTCCTTCCACTTCTACCTCTTCCCAGAGTAAGGGATATTTCAGTCTCGATCGCATTGTTCAATATGAATACGAACTCTCTTTAGG
>NZ_JADEXN010000155.1 GCF_015207075.1 Zarconia navalis LEGE 11467 | reverse complement strand
GCTTATTCGATCCCATTCGCACCCTACCGGCGAATATTGCCCTGGAAATGGCTTACGCTTTAGGCAATCATCGTTCGGCTTTATTTGTCAGTGGTCTGTTGCTGTTGCTGGCGAGTTTGGGGTTGGTACTGATTGCTGAGGCGATCGCCGATAAGGAAATTTATGAATAATCTCGAAAGCCGCAGCCGCAAAACGATCGCCTGTAAAGATGGGGCACTGGCAGTATTGGTGTGGGGAACGGCGATCGCCATTACCGGCATTTTTCTCTGGATTGCCATCGATGTCACCTGGCACGGTATCGGGCAAGTTTCTTGGGAGTTCTTGACAACCGAGCCTCGCAATTCCGGTCGCGATGGCGGTATTTCGTCAATTCTGATTTCCACTGGGTTGATTCTGGCAGTTTGTTTGGGGACTGCGGTGCCGTTAGCTTTGGGAACGGCGATTCTGCTGGCGGAGTTTACCGCCACTCACAACCGCTTCGGGCAGTGGGTGCGTCGCAGTTTGGATATGCTGGCGGGGGTTCCCTCGATCGTGTTTGGTTTGTTTGGCAATGCCTTTTTTTCCATTACCCTCGGCTTGGGCTTTTCCATTTTGTCGGGGGGCTTAACCCTGGCTTGCACGATCTTGCCGATCTTGATTCGCACCATCGAGGTGGGATTGCGATCGGTTCCCGATGACTACCGTTTAGGCGCGGCTTCGTTGGGTGTGAGCCGCACGAGCACCTTAATTCACGTCCTGTTACCCTCGGCGATTCCCAGCCTGATTGCCGGACTCATTTTAGGGATGGGACGGGCAATTGCCGAGGCGGCTGCCTTGATTTTTACCAGTGGTTACGTCGATCGAACCCCAACATCTTTGCTCGATTCAGGGCGATCGTTATCCATTCATATTTACGATCTATCGATGAACGTTCCTGGAGGAGATAATAATGCCTATGCTTCTGTCTTGGTTTTATTAGTGCTGCTGCTATTCATTAATAGCACCGCCACTGGATTGAGTAAACTCTGGATGCATCGATCGATTTAGCGTATTCCCACTTGCCGACTCCCTTGGCCGTCTCAAATGACCGCAAGTCTCCTTCTTTCTTCTAACTTCGCGTCTTTTGTCCCTTTGGGGTTGATTCAAACCCGTCTTCTTCAGGCAAACTGGGCGTAATTTTCTACACCCTTGTTATCTGTAAATTCAATGACCAAAACGTCTCCAGCCACGTCGTCAATTTCCTCTGGTGAAGCAAACTTCTCAAATTCTTATCTAGTCACTCGGGAGTTAAGTTTATCCTACGGCGATCGACTTGCCTTCGAAGATGTGAATTTCGAGGTCGATCGAGGTGAAATTGTGGCTCTTATCGGTCCCTCTGGTTGTGGAAAAACGAGCTTTCTCTCTTGTCTGAATCGCCTCACGGACTTGTTTCCCAACTGTCGGGTTTCCGGTCGAATTCAAATTGGCAGTTTGGATATAATGAATCCCAAGATTGACTCGATCGCCTTACGCCGTCAAGTGGGGATGATTTTCCAAAAACCGAATCCATTTCCCTTTTCAATTTGGAAAAATATCGCGTTTCCCCTTAAAGAACATGGTATTAAAAATCGCGATTGCCTCGATGAAATTATCGAACGAGTTTTGCGAGATGTGGGATTGTGGGATGAAGTCAAAGATCGGTTGAAGTCTTCCGCCTTAGGTCTTTCAGGCGGGCAACAACAACGCCTCTGCATCGCCCGCAGTTTAGCCCTCGAGCCGGAGGTGTTGCTCATGGACGAACCTTGCAGTGCCCTAGATCCAATTTCTTCAGGCATTGTGGAAGATTTAATTGCCAGCTTGCGCCGAAAATATACAATTCTAATTGTGACTCATAACTTAGCTCAAGCGAAACGAATTGCCGATTCAGCGGCGTTATTTTGGGTACAAAATGGTAGCGGTCGCCTGATTGAATCCGGCCCCGTCGAACAGATTTTTAATGCCCCCAAGCATTCAATCACGGCGGCTTATGCGAGCGGAATGAGGGGATAACAGAATTGATGGGGTTTCTGACTCAACCGAGCAACCGAAGTTGGAATAATATCAAGTTCGGATAATTAGTTCTAATTAAGCGCGATTTCCGATCGTCTTCTCTAATTCTCTCCCCCAGCTCACTTCACGATGAATGAGAAGTATTCAACCGAACTCGATCTAAGTTTTGCCCCCAACCTCACATTCGATTTGGATTTTGGACAAAACTCGATCTAGAGTGGCAGTCCCGGCAAACCCCTTCAAAGCTGGCGATCGCTACCTGATTAAAAAGTATTGAATGTTCTGAATCGATCGACTTTCCGAATTTGGAAAGACAGATAACGAATTTTATGATATAGCGACGCTCCAGCCACTTTTGAATGGGAAAATTATAGGAACTTTTTTTCAAAAGTTAACCCAAAAATTGACAAACCCAGAAGAGTAGGAGATCCTAAAATAGATCTCGATCGCGCTATCGAACATTTCTACACTAAACACTTTTATTAAAGGCTTTAACAGCTAGCTTTTCAGCTCTACACTTCCTCTCTTTACGCTCGCATTTTCGAGCTGAATGCCCCAAGGTTGCGAGCATCACATCTTGTCTTGATGTGTCCTTCGAAAAGTATGTCGATACTGATGGGTAAATTATTTGTGTTGAAAAAATTTAAAAAGTTATCCACCCTTGTCTTGTTGTTCTGCGTGACGATATTCGCCGCCTGGGGAATGACCTGGATGTGGGACGGCACTTCCAATATCTCTTCCATATCAGACGCAGACACCAATGGCAGTGGGGTTGTACTGGCTGCCGAACCCATCCATCCCATTCCTCTGACGCAAGACCTCGACGAGGAAAAAGTGGCGCTGGGCGAACGACTGTTTCACGAGCCAAAGCTTTCGATAAACGATACGATTTCCTGCGCCACCTGCCATCTTCTCGATAAAGGCGGCACCGACGGTTTGGGGACTTCCCTGGGAATGCAGGGAAGCAACACGGGACTGAACTCGCCAACGGTCTTCAATAGCGGCTTTCACTGGCGGTTGAACTGGGATGGCAGTGCGGCGACTTTGGAAGAACAAGCCGATGGCCCCGTTGCCGCAGCGAAGGAAATGGGAGGGATGAGCTGGGAGGATGTCATTGATAAGCTCAAGCGTTCGACAGACTACGTTAGTGCATTCAATCGTGCTTACGACGACGGTGTTACCGGTGACAATATCAAGGATGCCATCAGCATATTTCAGCGTTCTTTATATACCCCCAACGCTCCTTTCGATCGATATTTGCGGGGAGACGAAAATGCGATTTCCGACGACGCCAAAGCTGGATACAATCTCTTTAAATCTTACGGTTGCATCACCTGCCATCAAGGAATGCTAGTAGGGGGAAATATGTTCCAAAAAGTGGGAATTTTTGGTGACTACTTTGCCGATCGCGGGAATGTCATCAAATCTGACTTAGGACGGTATAACGTCACCCAAGATGATAGCGATCGCCATGTTTTCAAAGTTCCGAGTTTGCGAAATATTACTCGTACCGCTCCCTATTTTCACGACGGAAATCCGAAAACTCTCGATGAAGCTATTAAATTGATGGGTCAATATCAGCTCGGGGTCGATCTTCCTCAAGAAGATGTGGATCTAATAATGCAATTTTTGATAACCCTAACTGGTGAGTACCAAGGAAAGCCTGTGTGATGAGAACGATAAAATCGCTAAAATTCCTAAGTTCGATCGAGCGACAATGGCTGATTATATCTAGCGCCATCGTTATTTTAACTATTTCTATTTTTTTCATCGGTCAGAGTTTTTCCGTGAGTCGTGCGGGATACCAGCAGTACTACGATCGAATGCTAGAACTCAAAGAACTCGAAGCCGATTTCGATCGAGTAATTCTTACATCTCGATACGAGTTATTTTCTTCTTACGATCCGTTGGTAAAAAATCTTGCCAAGCAGCGATCGCTCGAACAAGAGTTAAAAAAAATACCTCGATTTGTTAATTTCAATAACCGGAAAACCATCGAAAAGAGTCTTGCCGAAAAATTCGAGAGCCTAAAAGAAAAAGAAGAACTAAGCGAACGCTTTAAGTCTCGAAATGCATTGCTCAAGAATTCTTTGCGTTATTTACCCCTGCTTACCAGTCAAGTCAATAGCCAAGATAGTAAAGGTTTAACACCCGAAATATTTTCCTCCTTAAAAGCGACTCTCGAAGGATTAATTCGCAATCTTCTATTATATAATATTTCTGTCGATCGAGAACTGACAACCAACATCAAGACTCTCACGACACAACTGTTAGATATTGACATCAAAAATAAAGTCAAAAAAGAAGACTTTCCAACAGAAAAAGTAATTTCCCATGCGAATATCATTCTAAATACAAAGCCTCAAGTTGAAAATCTGACGACTCAGCTTTTATCGCCATCCGAACCCTCCACAGAAGATTTAAAAAAAATATTCCAAACAAGCTATAGCCAAGCCCTACAAAGAGTTAAAATTTATCGCATTTTGAGCTTT
The DNA here is from genome assembly GCF_015207075.1 of Zarconia navalis LEGE 11467. Taxonomy (GTDB): domain Bacteria; phylum Cyanobacteriota; class Cyanobacteriia; order Cyanobacteriales; family Geitlerinemataceae; genus Zarconia; species Zarconia navalis. The sequence continues at coordinate 5,155 of NZ_JADEXN010000155.1, read as the reverse complement.
ATTTGGTTTCTGGTAATTCTTGCTTTAAGTAATTATTTATGGTTGAAGCGATCTCGAAATCGGCAAGAACCCAGTTTTGCCCGTATCAAACAACAGATCGAACAAATTTCAGCCGAGCTAAGCCCTCTTATCGAGAAATCGCATCGTTCATCTCATATTAATTCCGTATCTGAAAATTGCCTTTTTTCTAGATTGGAAACTCACAAAAAAGAACTAGACAAATTAGCCCACCAGGTACAACGAACCTCAGAGTATTGGCAAACCAAAGAGAGCCAGATACAGCAGCAGATTCAAGATCTCCAGAGTCAACTTGAAACGGCAAAACAGCACATAGAAAAAACCGTCACTAAAGCCAAGGAAACCAAGCTGAACCAACAGATTCTCCAACTGAGTGCCACCCTCGAACACGTTCGCAGCCAGAAACAAACGATCGAACCGGAATCCGAGTTGACTGAGGGTTCGATCGCCCATTTGAGCCTGCTGACGAAACAGCGACGCCAACTCATGACTCCTCCTATGTGGGAGCGTTTGGAAACAGTCTTCGGCAATGCACTCAACGAACGAAAATGCCAACAACTCGACTTTCAAAGCAGTCCAGAACTGATTCAACTTTCTTTTTGCCATCCCCCCCAAATTCAGCTATCTCGATTGGTTCTTCATTTGAAAAGCGTCGCATCGACCTGCCTTTATGAAGAATTTCAAGACCAGCTTCAAGACATTAAAGAACCGGGGGATATTTGGAGCGAAACTTATTTTCTGACCATCTCGGACGCAAGTGCAAATCGAGAGGAAGTACAAGCTCAATAATCTCAGCTCAGTCATCTCAAATTTCAAATTTTCTTCGGCTACTCGATCGCCTCCAGCCAGTTTCTTCTTGCCCGATCGATATCGGACAAACTCAGGGGAAACAAACCCACATCCTCGATTTCTTCATTGACGTGGGCGAGGTAAAAATGAATCAAGGCGATCGCCTGGGGCTTCTGTTTGAGTTGATTGGCATCGGCGTATAGGTATAGCTTCCGAGTCAGCGGATAAGTGCCATTTTCGACGGTACCGCGACCGATCGCCACCCCCTCCACCGAAACTAAGCGGAATGCCCGAGCAGCCTGCCGATAAGCTGAATAATTCAAAAACCCCACCCCGTAACGCGCCGTACTCAGTTCTTGAATCAGGGGCGCGTTGAATTGGAAGAAAGAGGTATTTGGCGCGTTCAGTACCGCCTCTGCATTCCCCTCAAACACCCGTTCGACCATCAAATCTACCGATGGCGATTTTGGACCGATGGCAAATCGCTTGATGGGTTCGTTGGGCCAGTCCGGGTTCGCCTCCGACCATTTGCTAACGGAGATAACATCCGCCAGCTCGGACAGCGAGACATTTTTCACGAACGCATCCAGCTGATTGACCGCAATTGCCAGTGCGTCTTGAGCGATCTCCAGTTCGATCGGTTGGCGACCCCCTTCTTCGCACGCAATTCGTTCCCCTTCCATCATCGGACGAGTCACCGTCACCAGATCGAATGTCCCCTTTTGGCACAACCCTCGAATTGCCGACGTAGAATCCATTTCGTTTAAATCGATGGTTCCGGCATAACCTTCTCGAATAAAACGCCGATAAATTCTTTCGTTGAGGGGATCGATGCTGGTCGCACCTGCCAGCGCCAAATCTCCATCAACCTCCAGAGGAACCACTGGTGGCAATGGAATCGCTCCATTTTCCTTTCGGGCAAACTGCGCCTCGACTCGATCGGAGATCGCTGATTCTGAGGCGAGTGGCTCTAGAGGTGCAACCGCTTCTGAAAACCGAACGTAGGGATTTTTGGGATTCTTATTATTGACTTCGAGATTCTCCGATTCCTGGAGTTGAGGGTTACACGACACGGGCAACCACATCAGGAGAACGAAGAGAGTGCGACACCCGCGAGCCATCCACCGGTCCCGCACGGGTTCGGCCGCTCGATTTCGAGGGTCGTCCGTGGTTCCATCTACTTCTGGCTTAACTTGTCTTTTCATTCCTATTCCTTTCCCTTCTGGTTCGATCGAAAAGCTATGACTCCTCCCGCGAAGACTTCGATGCGTTTGTCAGCCGCTCTAGGAGGGAACGTTGCTCCACAGCCACCTTGCCGTTATCATGGGCTTCCAACAGGTTTTCGACACTCTGAATCCGACACAGCGATCGCTTGCGCTCTTCAATAAAGCCGTTCATTTCTTGGGTCAAGCGAGGGCTGCTGTCGATCGCTCGTCGAGCCAATTCCGGATAAACGATTATTACTTCCACATCCTGAGTCGCGATCGCCGAAACCGGACTGGATTCTCCCAACAGCGCCATTTCGCCAAAGAAACTGTCCGGAAAAACCCGATCGATTTCCCGTTCTTGGTCTTGAAAATCCTTCGCGGTCAGTTTCACCTCTCCAGCTTTGAGAACGTACAATCCCTCATCGGGTTCTCCTGCCACAATAATCTGTTCCCCAACCCCATAATGTTTAACCTCCACTTCCTCAATGAGATTGTCGAGAACCGCCGAATTGAGAGCGGTCAGATAGGGGAGCGATCGCAGATAGTCCGCAATTTGCGATCGTTGCGCGGAGGATGCCTCAAGCAGAATCTGTTTTGAGGGAGGATATTGCTCCGCCACCGGCATCGTCAACCCGTAACGCTTCGCCGCATAGTAGATGCGAGCCTTGACGGTGGCTGAAATTCTCCTCTCTTTTGGCACAGCAGTCTGTATCCGTAACTCGTAAGTCGTCCAGTAGTCGTCATAGGAACCCAGAGACGGAAAGATCTTCAGAATCCCATCAATACCAACCGTCGCACTTTCGAGAGCCTCCAGCACCCGATTGGGCGGGTCTTTGCGATCGAATCCCACTTTGATACAACTCCATTTAACTGCTGGGATCTTGGGGGTTGAAGGATACTTCTTGATCGTTGCGCCCCCCAAAGCTCCATTGGGAATCTCAAAAGTTTCACCCATAGGGTTCCTCAAGATAACCGATCGCCAGCTAATATCGATAGCTTGACCCTTAATCCCGTTCGCCTCAATCCAATCTCCCACTTCGAACGGTTTGGAAGCCAAGAGCAAAAAGCCCGAGACCAGGTTACTGAGGGTATCTTGAAGCGCAAAGGCGATCGCTAAAGACCCCACCCCCAGTGCCGTCGTGATGCCCTTAATATCAACGGTCCAAATATCCCCAAGAACGTGGGCGGCAATCCCCACGATCGCTAAACCGCGCAGGGCTTGGAACAAGAGGTTGGGCACTTGAATTTGAAACGTACCGGGTTCGCTGGTGGTCAATACGGCGTTGAGCAAAGCCAACAAGGTGACGATAACGGCGATCCAAAATCCAGTTTCCACTAGCTTCAGCAGTAGGAAGGTCTCTGGTAGCTGCAACAGCCGTTCCATCACCACTAAAATTGCAGCCGACGGCAACACATATCCGCGCAGATGGCGCAATACTGGTGTGAGCCGACTTCCCCGCCCCTCAAAAAAATGAATGCACTCTCCCAGAACGATTGCCAGTGCCGGAACTCCCAGGATAATGACGAATCCCCAAAACACAATCGATGTATCCATCAGATGCTAAGCTCCCCCAGAGCGATGATTGACTGAATTTTCCATTAACGCTACGTGTCACTCGATCCTCCTCACGTGGCGAGCGAGCAGACCAATGCCCTCTTCCCCTCTCGGGTTTTGGATCGTTAAGTCGCACGTGGCGTCATTAGGCTTCGGTCGCCTCTACGGCAACGGGCGACTCGCTCTCGACACGATCTTTCTCAACACGATCTTTGCCCGAGTTCAACGATGCTTCTCGCATGGTGCCACTCAGGAGGTTATAGGTAGTGACCCAGGCTTTTTTAACGCTGGGGGTGAAATTGTCCCCCAGTTGTTGTTGGAGCGCCCACAACAACGCTTCACCAACAGTTTGGTAATGTTTTTCTTCCACCCCACAGCCCGCGTACTGACGGCCGAGATCTCGAACCACGGGTAACAGCTTGTCTAAATTGGTTAAGCCATTGACGGCGATTTGCAAGGTTGAGGCAAATTTCCGTTGTTGCACCGAGGTGTCTTCGCCGAAGAGAGATCGGACTTCTGGAGCGATCTCAAACAGCCGCTCGTAGAAAAGCTTGGCAGTGGACTCCATTTGCGGCAGCAACTGAGCGAAGGTGGTTTGCACGAGACTCGCTTGTTGGGAGAAGGTACTCGCTGGGGTAATTAAATTCCAGGTGGACAGTTCTCCCACATCCTCAATCGCGATGGGTTGGTAGCGGGCGAACATATACCGATCTTCGAGGCGATCGCGCACCGCCTGGGTGACTAAGATATTGTTGGCAGCTGCTCTATAGGAGAGTTGAGTGACCGTGCTGATGGTTTCGCCCCAAAGCTTGTAGGCGAACCTCTTCGAGCCGACGATTCCTCCCTCGAGGGGACCGCAGTCAATGCCCCCGTGCAAACTCAGTTCGAGATCGAATTCTTGGTTGGTTCCTTGCAGGATTTCGAGCATTTCCAGGGCTAGCTTCATGGTTCGCTCGCTACTATCGAGATAGGCTTTAGACAAACCGCAGATCGCCAGGTAAGTCGGGCTAATGGTATTTTGTCGCTCCAAACCCAACAGCTCGGCTTTCTCGTCGAACTCATCCACGAGTCGGTTCAAAATGGTATCGATTTGGGCGCTGGAGAGGTGTTGGGAAGCTTTCGCCAGACCGCTAAGTCGGACAAATAGAACCGTTGCCTGGCCGATGGAGTCGACAATTTGCGTTTCTCCTTGCTGCACTCGCGCCACGACTCGATCGGGCAACATATTCAGCAGTAGGGCTTCGTTCTCTTCATTTTTGCGAGCGACTAATGTGGTTTGGGTTCTCAGATCCCGTGCCATTCCTTCGATGACTCTTCCCAACTCGCCAAACTCATCTTCTGTATTCAGATTCACTTCCACATCCCGATCGCCTTCGGTCACTTGACGGGCCGCACGACTGAGGGTTTCGATGGGCTTCACGAAGATTTGCGCGGCTAAGTTGGAAATGAAGGTAATTGCCAGGATGAGAATAGCAGCCAAAATAATCAGGTAAACTTTCAGAGTATCGAGGGGTTCAAAGGCTTCGGCGCGATCGATCTCTGCAAGAATGCCCCATTCGAGACCTTCCACATTCAACCGCGAGAA
>NZ_JADEXN010000154.1 GCF_015207075.1 Zarconia navalis LEGE 11467 | reverse complement strand
GATGACGGTGGGGTTGAAAATGCGATTCGGGCGTGGGCGGCGAACGATTCTAAGGTGGCTGCGATTCTCGATCGCGTCGATCGGCGTCGTTTGAGCTATACCAAAGAACTTTTTTTCGAGGTGGGCTTCGCGCCATTTGAAGCAATGACGCGGGCCCGCATGGTTTACTACTCCCTCGTTGGCGAATTTACCATCGGCACTCGAGCGAATCGAGACGAACGCTTAGCCGAGATTCGACTCCAACACGCCATTCTCACGCGCCGGAATTGAACGTTCGACCCGCAATATCCGATGATTTCCTCTATCTATCAGATCGGATCGTCCCACGACCTGAAAAGCCCCTAAGCATGTTCGATGCGGAAAACATTCGCATACAAATTGGCAATAATCTGTTTGCCTTCTTGGGTTAAATCGAGATAGCTCAAGGCATCCTCGACATAAGGATAGACCACCGTCCAGTAGAATTTCGGATAACCCGATCGCAAATCTCCCGGAGACTTGTAACCGAGTTCTTTATTCATTCCGGTTTCTTCAAATTCGTAGAATAAAGCGCTGATTTTCTGCAAGTAGCGGGGATCGCTCAGTTGGCCGATCAGATCCGATGCCCGGACTAAACCGGGATAGCCGAGGGTATCTTGGCGATCTGCTCCTGCCGGAACGGGAAAGCGCGTCAGTTCGATATTTTGCTTGACAATTTCGGCATTAATTAACTGATGACCGCCAAATCGTTCGTCAATAAATAACTTACCCCGATCGACGTGATAGGGTGTTAGACTCGCATCGGTCAATCCCGGTTCTAAGTAAATTGTGGTGTCGTTAATGCCGGTGGCGTAAGTTCGTTGGCGTTCGCTATCTTGGCGGCAAACCCCTTTGACGTAGCCAATATCGTGGCATAGCAAGGCGATCGTAAAATGCAGCCAATCTTCGCAAGACACGCCACCTTCGCGAATATGCTTGCCCCGTAGAATGTCTTGTCCGACTAAAGTCACCAAAATTGTATGCTCGATATTGTGATAGAGAGCATCGCTGTTGGCAATATTTTCCAGCGCCATTCCCCCAACCCAGGCAATAATTTCGCCGTAGTTCGATTTGTAGCCACCGTAGGTTGTCTGATAATTTTCCTGGAGGCGGGCAACAAAATCATTGACCAGTAGTTTTGTGGCATTAAACATTTGCTTTCTCCTTCTTCTAACTCGCGATTTACCGATTCAGTTGTGATGGACTTGCGACCGATGATGTGGCTTTTTCTCCCATGAGGTTACGGTGAAGGCGAAAGCCAAATCGATCGAAAAAATGTGGTTTGCGATCGGGGTGGGGGTTCGCTCTACGTCCAAACCCCGATCGAAGTGCGATCGATATATTATTTTTTTGAATGGTATTTTTGGAGTGGTATCGGGGTATCTAGAACCAGCCGGTTCGTTGAGGAAAAAACATTGTGGAAAGAACGGTCTGCGATCGCCGTTTGACTCGGTGAAGGGGATTCATTTGATAGATATCCCTCTTCTGTCACTCTCCGAGGAGTAGAATCGAAAAATCCCAAGCAAAAATCTCTAAAAATCAGATAAGGCAATGGATGTAGAGCTACAAGTGATTCAACATTTAGCCAGAGACGCTCAAAAGACAATCCCGTTAGTCGATGAATATTGCCGAGACTACACAGATATATTTCCAGAAGTTAGAAGTTATGAGTGTTTTAAGTATTTGCATTTAGGAATTGTCTCGGGAATTAAGAGAAAGTCACTGCCGGAAATTGCCAAAGCGGTTGGAGTCAAATCCTCACAATCATTGCATCACTTTTTAGCGAAATCACCTTGGAGTGTGGGAGAAGTAAAAAAGAGAAGATTAGGAAAAATCCGCACAGCGCTAGGGGAGCGGGAAATCACGGTAGTGATAGATGAAACGGGAGATAGAAAGAAAGGTAAAAGAACCGACTATGTAGCAAGGCAGTATCTAGGAAGCGTCGGGAAAATCGATCGAGGAATCGTATCAGTAAATGCCTACGGAGTTTATAAAAATATCACATTTCCCTTGACCTTCAAAGTCTTTAAGCCGAAAGGAACTCTCAAAGAAACTGAGGGATATCAAACGAAAACGGAGTTAGCCTCACAGCTCATTGAAGAAATTCGAGAGTGTGGGTTCAAAATCAATTTAGTTCTAGCGGATAGTTTATATGGAGAAAGCAGCACTTTTATTCAGGCGTTAGACAAACACCAATTAACTTGGGTCTTGGCAATTAGAAGTAATCATGGAGTCCTGATGCCTTCTGGAGAAAGGGTAAGAGCGAACAGATGGTGTAAATTCGAGCGCAGATTTAGCTCGGGAACCTCAGAAACTAGATACGTTAGAGAAATTATTTTTGGCAAGAGAAAAAACCGAACTTACTGGGAACTCACCACCGACCCAGAAACTTTACCCCCTAACTCAACATCCTTTGTGATGACGAATGTATCGGGAACTCTTCATCAAATCAAACAGAAAGTTGGGAATCTATATGGATTAAGAACATGGGTAGAATATGGCTTTAGACAGTGCAAACAAGAGTTGGGTTGGACGGATTATCGCTTCACGAAGTTTGAGCAAATAGAGAGATGGTGGGAAATAATTTTCAGTGCCTATCTCATGGTGAGCTTAAGAACTCAACCTTTTGCTGAGATACACCAACTTTCCCAGCCGAAGACAATCAAAAAAACAGCGATTAATGAACTTTTGCCCTCCGAATGGAATTCCGAGCGAGCTTGGAAGAATAGCTTGAATAATATTCGTTTACTGATGAGACCTTTGATTTCACTTTGGCTGATATCTCCTTGGCTAGAAGTTTTCCCCAATTACAGCCTGTTAATGGGATTTCACCGATTGATTCAATCGGTGATGAGGTTACATCATCATTTTAGTAGTGCATAGTCACGCCTTCTAAATATTCGTTGAACTCGGAGAGTGACAGAAGAGGGATATTGAGCAAGCCCGTTTAAATGCTGGTGGATGCAGTTGTTGAAGTTCTTCACTTGTCATCAGCCACTCATAACGCTTACCTATTTCTGCCTCATCTTCTCGATTCATGCAAGAGGTCTACTTAAGGTGCGTATGGCACGTGTCAATGTCGCAACGATCGGCCCGAAAACCTGGACTCGGGGGGTCTGGTTCTCATAAATACTTGCAGAGCGAGCAATCCCGTCGTTACGGTTGCACGGATAGGGTGTAGTCCCATCTCTGTCCGGGATCTGAAGTTCCGATCCAAATTTTATAACGACCTGACGATCGATCGGAAAGGGTCATTCCCGCATCCATTCCCACTTCAGTGTCGTCCGCACAGTAGAGGGTTTGTTCTTCAAGGTCTTGAATCAGCAAAGTGGTATCGCGCCCTCCACTATCCACCTGAATCCTGAGCCGATCGATATCGCGATCTAGAATTAAGATGTAGTCGGGAACCGGGTCGCCAAATCCCAAACATAGATTTTCATTCTCATCTTTGTTGCCCAACACGGCAGGTAGAGAAGTTGTACCTCCCGTATATCCTTGTGCGGATGTCATATCGGGAAATACGATCGAACCGAAATGGGAGTCTTCTGCCACACTGGGAAAGATTATAACTGAGGCGATCGCAAAACCGAAAAAGCAAGATTTCACAACCGATGGAGAGGCAATTTTCACGATCGCGATGGTTCCTTGACGACGAAAGGGAAGCGGACAAAGAGGCGAACGTTGAGAACGTAAAGCCCGATATTATACCACCCTCACCGTATCAAAGTTGTTAAATACAGAACCTATCTAAGGTGACAATTTAAACTCTGCCACATCTAAGTCAGTTGACAAAAATAAAATTTATGATGTAACGAAAAGTAAACTAAGAGATAGCAAGCCTCGTACCACCTCGAAATGAAAAACTATAGGTCATACCTACTGATTGATACCAAGTTCGGCCCAAAATTTAGAATTCCCAGCAGGAGGAATAGAAGTTGAAGATTGCAAACGATCTTACGTAATGGTAACCATCATCAGAACTTGATATTATCGTTGGATATCAGATGCGATCGATTGTTTGGTATTAATGGAAAAATGAGGATAATAAAAGATCTTGGATAGTCAGGTTAAATTTTAAAGACTTGCAACGATCGATTAATTTAAGTTTTTTTTGTTGATTAGCGTAAGTGACTCATTTAAAATGGCAATAATCATTGTACTTTTGATTACTTCGATCGGATGGATATTTACGGAAGTTTTTATCTTGATTCCCTTACAATGTTTGAACTGGCTGAGCTTGCCAAATTGGTTAATCTTAACGATCGTTATTTCTCTATTTTCATGGTTTCTCGACGAATAAATTTATAGCGATTGCGATTGGGTATAGTCTTTAATCATTAACAAACAATTTCGGTCGGAGTCGATGCGAGTATAAGCCAGGCGATCGACTATACTATGCATGATTTTTAAACCTCGTCCTCCCGTGGCTTCTAAGTCGATCTCCTCTGGCAACGTCTTGAGCTTCTCCTCTAGATTAAAAGGCGGTCCGTAGTCTAAAATACGAATCTCTAGAGATTGTGGAGACTGTGTAACTTCTATATCAATGGGTACATTAGACGGCAGGTTTTTGTGCGCGTGACGCACGGCATTCGTAAACCCTTCTGCTAGAGCTGTCTTGCACTGCAACCAAATTCGTTGGGAAATATGAGGAGGCTCGAACCGATCGAACCAGGATAAAATGCGGGCCAGAGCAGCCAGATCGGTGCCGACTCGTAGGACTTCTTGGTGGTGAGATGGAAATTTACTAGAATCTTTCAACTCGCTCACATCCTTTTTTTGCTAATCTGCTTGTGGTAGCTTCTCTGGCTTTATGACTCAAATTCTCCTGATCGATGATGACCCGACAACTCGGCTAGTTCTGAAGCGGGCGCTAACAAAACAAGGGTATAAAGTTGCCGTAGCACCCAATGGTGAAGAAGGGGTTGCGGCAGCCCAGAAACTACGACCCGGTCTGATTATCTGTGACTGGATGATGCCCGTCATGGATGGGCTGGAAGTTTGTCGACGAGTCAAAGCGAATCCGGAGTTATCCACAACTTTCTTTATTTTACTGACTGCCCGTGGAGCGATTGAAGATCGGGTCACGGGATTGGATACGGGGGCTGATGAATTCTTAGCCAAACCCATCGAAATTAACGAGCTACAGGCTCGGGTCAGGGCGGGTTTGCGCATTCATCAACTCAGCCAAGACCTACAACGACAAAAGCATATGCTAGAAACGGAGTTGAACGAAGCAGCCGATTACGTTCGTTCTCTTCTTCCTACCTCCGTCAAAGATGCTCCCGTTACGATTGATGCCCGATTTATTCCCTCTAAACAGTTAGGGGGGGATTGTTACGATTTTGAATGGCTCGATCCGAATCATTTAGCAATATATTTACTCGATGTGTCGGGACATGGAGTGGGTTCTGCACTGCTGTCTATTTCAGTTTTGAATGTTTTACGATCGCGCTCTTTACCCAACACGAGTTTTTACAAACCCAGTGAAGTTCTCAAAGCTCTCAATCAAACATTTCAAGGAAGTAACAACAGCGAGTTTTACGATGATAAGTATTTTACAATCTGGTATGGTGTTTATCACATCGAATCCCGTCAACTAGTATACGCTAGTGCGGGACATCCCCCGGCGATATTAGTCGTTCCGTCTACCGACGATCGAATTGAGATCGATCGTCTCAAAACCCCAAGTATCCCGATCGGAATGTTTCCAGAATCCGAATATACTTCCAAAGAGTGCAAAATTGCAGTTTCGAGTACGCTGTACATTTTTAGCGATGGGGTATACGAAATTCAACAACCGGATGGAACGGTGTGGGGGCTCAATGCTTTTACAGAGTTGCTTGCGAGTTACCCGGCTAAGAATAGCGATACTCTCGATCGATTGTTAAATTACATTCGGGCTTTAAATTCTTACGAAATTTTAGATGATGATTTATCCTTACTTCAGCTTAAATTTCCTTAGTTCTACCCAGTTTCAATTTAAAATATAGTGGTTTAGTTTCGGTCAATTTCAATTCCTAGAAAAGAATTTTATTGAAAACCGAAATAACGAGAATTCAAACAGTACTTTAGAACCAGAGACTTCATCGGCTCGAATGCAACTCTAGATAAAGATCGACACAAGCCTCACTATCGAGATTGGGAAACCCGAACTAGGTTACCTTTTGGACTTCGAGGTCGAATTCTTCGCGATTGGCAAACACTTTAAAAACGCGATCCATACTCGTTAGCTCGAACAAGATTCTGACTTGGTCGCTAATGGAACAGATATATAACTTCGCCCCGGACGAACGCACGGTTTTAAGAGCAGAGACTAACGACCCTAAACCCGAACTATCAATAAATGTCACATCTTTTAAGTCGAGCAGTACGATTTCTGCCCCAGCTTCCAAACAGTCATTAATTTCTCGACGAACCTGATTGGCTTTAGAACCGTCTAAAAGACCTGTTGGTTGAACAACTTTGACATCTGGATTCATAAGTTTTAAGACTTGTAAGTCGAGCAGTTCACTGAACACTTTAAATTATATTGGAAACTGGGGCGTGCCTTCTCCCATCAATCGATTTTCAACCTCGCGATGGCATTAAGGTTAAGGTCGCGACCCGGAATCGATCGAAGTCGATACGAGTCGTCGTTTCCCCAGACTCGCTGCTCGGCGGCGTCGATCGGCAGGTGTTGTTTCCACGTCATTCGATCCTCCATCGGGCAGCAATCCGGCGATCTGCGCTCCCAAAAGCATTACATATAGGGGATTGAGCAGCAAGTACCGCTTCCACAAACGAGTGGGTTCTTGGGTGAGGCGAAATAGCCATTCTAAACCCGCATTTTGCATCCAAGCTGGGGCTAGTGGAAGATTTCCAGAGTGGAAATCAAAAGCCGCACCGATGCAAATCAGGGGACAATTTAACTGATGGCGATGCTCGAAAGCCCACTTTTCTTGGCGGGGACAGCCCAAGCCGACAAAGACGATACTCGCTCCCGACGCACGAATTTGTTCGATATACTCTGCTTGTTCTTCATCACTTAAGGGACGAAAAGGAGGGGAAATCGTACCGGCAATTTTCAGATTTGGGAATTGGCGCTTGAGATTGCGTTGCAGCTTTTCAAGTACGGGTTCGGTGGAACCGTAAAAAAAGACGCTCAAGTTTTCCTGAGCTGCTCTTTGACAAATGTGAAGTGTCAAGACCGGTCCGCAAACCCGTTCGCGCAAGGGAACATCCCCCGATTGGCGCAGCAGGTTCAGCGCCCAGCGCACGGGTTGCCCGTCGGGGGTAACCATCGTAAATTGATTCAGGTAACTGCCGTGTTCGCGATCGAGATACCCAGACATAATCCCGTGAACGTGAGTTGGAGCAACGGTACAGGATTCTCGTAATTTAGCGTTTTGAATGATGAATTCAGTACATTCGTGGTAGTTAGTCCGGCTAACTCCAACACCTAAAATACTTGTTTTTTGTGGGGGGGCGAGTAGTGTTTTAAAGTTCATGGGATCTGAAAATTTTTCTCCAACGGTTTCAAGGTAAACCATCACCAAACGATCGATATCGTTGGGTAGACAATTGGTAGAATGTACCCCACTGTAATTATCCGTAAAATCGATCGTGCATTCTATGACAGCGATCTGCTATTAGATATGACCTCGATCGCACGATGTTCCCGATTTTGTCGAGATGCGAGAACCTGTTGATAAATTCTGATGAGCTGGTGGTAGTTTTCTTCTTCGGTATACTTAGCCTCAAACTCCGCCCGAGCGGCAGCGCGCATTTTTGCTCCTTCTTCAGGACGATCGAGTATCCATTCCACTTGTCGGGCCAAATCTGCGGCATCTCCGGGTTGAAAGAGTAACCCCGTGCGACCGGGATCGACCAATTCGGAAATTGCCCCGATGTTGGCGGCGATCGCCGGAGTTCCTTTGGCAAATGCCTCGACGGCAACGCGACCGAAGGTTTCGTACCACTCTGAAGGAAAGACTAAAAAACGAGCCTCTCCCATCAGTCGATACACCTCGGCAAGGGGTTGACGTCCCAACCACTCCACTTGGGGAATCGCTTGGCTCAGTTGCCGAACTTCATCGGCTTTGGGTCCCTCCCCGACAATTTTTAGGGGAATGGGAGCACTCAGACGCTTCCAGGCATCGAGTAGGGTTCCCAACCCCTTTTCGTGGCTGAGGCGACCGACAAATAGGGCGTAACCGCCGCTGCCGGTGCCAATTCCCGGATCGGGGGCGACGAAATTGGGTTTGACAACCATTTTGCCCTCTGGCAAACCGCCTTCGAGCAGTTTAGCCTTCGCAAACTGACTGATGGCAATGTAGCAATCGACCATTTTCGTCCAGGTTCCCAGACCTCGGTGAGTGGCTATCATTGCTGCAACGGCAGCAGACCCCGCTCGGTTCCCTCGATAGCAACCCCGTACGATTCCCGGTAAGGGAATGGTTTTCCCCATGCAATCTTCGCAAATCTTGCCCTCACGGAAAAATTGAGCGTTCGGACACAAGAGGCGATAGTTTCGCAGGGTTTGAACCACCGGAACGCCAACTGAAGCAGCAGCGTAATAGACTGAGGGTGAAATCAACGGAAAGAAGTTTTGGACGTGAATGAGATCGTATCGATCGTTTTGCAGGATTTTGCGAACGGATCGATAAGTCTGGTGAGACCAAATCGTTCTGAGGGCAACTTGGACTTTACCCAGTTCGCTAATTTTTTCGTTGTTTTGCTCGTAGACATCGACATGATGCCCCCGATCTCGAAGTAGACGCTCCTCGGCTTCGCGGGATTCATCTTCGCCGCCGCGAATTTGATAGCGGTTGTGTACGCTGAGAATTCGCATGGTATTCTCTTCTCCGGATTTTTCCAACGCGGTGCGTGCAGACATGATGTCTACCTCTATTTCCACTGTAGTCTCAGTGAGTTGGAGGTTGCCCCCGTAAATTCCCCAGTTTTTTGGACAAAACTGACTTTAGGGTTAAAAATCCGCAATCGAGTCGAGCGAGTTTTCCAGTATGGATGTTGACGGCGAGAGTGTTAATTTTCCTCGAAGGTTCAAATGATTCCTCGCATCTATGTTTAGTCGGCTATTCAGGACGTTGGGGCGAGCTTGCCTCTTAAAATCCGAATGTAGCTCGTGATATTTTGTGCGTTACAGTTTTTGTTGGCTCTTGTTGTATTGGCTCGGACTGTGCGCGAACGGTTTACGAGTGACGATCTTCACCGTTGTCGGATTCGTCAGGGCGGCGATCGTCGCTAGAGGGCAATTTCGGCTGTTTTCGCTCGGATTCGGTTGCACCGGCAATTTTGGTCTGAAGATTGTCCGTGGTGGTTTGGGCAGCATCTTGAACCCGATCGAGAGCGTTTTGAGTGCCGTGCTTGACTGCTTCTAGATCTTGTTTGGTGCGTTCGTAATCTTCTTTAAGAAATTCGGTTACTCGATCGAGTCGATCGCTCCATCCTTTGGCATACTGCTGGGGCGATCGTACGGCTGCTTCGAGGACGATGATGCGTTTGCTACCGACGCTCGATAGGGCGATGGGTTGGAGCAAGTAGACCCCATCGAGGATGCCGCGCCAGCCGCTAGAGGAGTATAGATAGCCCACCACCGCCCCTGTTTGCGGTTGTAAGAGAAAGTCCGCGAGCTTGCCGACTT
>NZ_JADEXN010000153.1 GCF_015207075.1 Zarconia navalis LEGE 11467 | reverse complement strand
GCGATCTCTCTGTTTTATCTCCTGGGATTTTGGGTTCTGAACGATCGCTCGATCGTGCAGCCATTGAGTTCTTGGCAGGGTTTCTGGCATTTGAGGAAGATTCGGGTCGGTATTTTTCCACGTCAGCAACACAATGCCCGATCGCAAATCTTCCCACGATCCCGACCAATGATAGGTGACTGGAACCGGCAACCCCGGCGGTACGATATCGGGAACCTCTACTCGATCGAGCCTAACTCCATTTCCCGCCCGAAATCCGGTTTTGGTCACCCTCACCCCAGGCGTTCGCCGATGCCACAAATTCAAGACGGTCTCATCCGGCAGCGTCCAGCAGCGATGAAACTCAAACTCGGGATTTTGTTCGATCGCTTGTACCATTTCTGGGTAAGATTCGGGAACCGAACCCGGATCGCCAGTTTTGGTGAGGAACCACTCAAGCGAGCGCGCATCTTGCAACACCTGAGACGATCGCACCCCCACCTGACGACCGTATACCTGAAAATCCGCGAGCGTTCCGTAATAGTTGAAATTGTGCTGGTTGATTTGGGGGGTTGAAGGCAGGACTCCTAAAGTCGATCGAAGATAGGGTTCCGTTCGGACGATTTCTTCGACAACCTCGGCATGGGGCCATTCATCTCCTAAGTAAACCGGGTGGGGAGTCCGCGCCAAACTTTGCAATGGCAAAAACGGAAACAGATTAATCGCCCCCAGCAGTGCCGCGATCGCTACCGTTGCCCAGCGAACCCGCCGTTGCACTCCACACAAACCGTACGCCAAAACCAGTGCCGTTACTGGTAATGCCGGGATAAAATACCGCAAGTCTTTATTAATATTGACCGAACACAGAAGATACGCCCCAATCCAAAAAATCGCCAACCATCGAAATGCATTCTCTCGTCGAGGAGGCGCATTATTTTTCCCCCTCAAAAAGGCCACTCCAGACAGCACCAATCCCGCCAGAGACACCCACAACAACGGCGAAGAAACTAAGTCCGGCAACCGCTCTAGGTAGTACGTCCAGGCATCGAGGCTACTCAAGGACGGATCGCCTTCCGCGATCGCTGAATCCACCGTGGCGCGCTTGCTAGAGGTAAGTACGAGCAGCCAATTGGTGCGATACCATCCCCACCAAATCGGTACGGAGACCAGACCGGCACACGCAAGCTGAAACAACCGTCCCCAACGTTTTCGCCACAGCGTTTCGATCGCTACCCCAAGCAGAGGCACGAATAAAAATAACACCGCAGTCTGCTTCACCATCATCGCCAATCCCAGGGAGATTCCGAGGGCGATCGTCCATCTCCAAGTAGAGGATTGGGGAGCTTCGGAGGCTAAAATTTCTCCCGTTTCTCCCGTTTCTCCCAATTCCGAATTCCGAATTCCGAATTCCGAATTCTCAAAGTGCCGCCACATTGTCAGGCACCAAAACGCCAAAGTCACGATCGCCGCGAGGGGGTAATCGAGCAAAAAATCCAGACGTACCTGATACAGTCCCGGCAACAGCACGCAGAGTCCGGCGGCCCCCAGCCCCACTCGCCGATCGAACAAATGAGTTCCCAGGGCGCATACCGAACCGAGCAACACCGCACTAAAGAGCAGATTCACTAGGGTTGCGCCATCGACTCCGGTACCAAACCCGTTTAGAAACGGGGCGGTTGAAATGTAAGTTAGCGGGGGAATTTTAGAAGATAGCAGCCACAGTTGCGTCCACCACTGACCGGAGAACCCGTGGGGGTGTTGCAAGGCTTGCCAGTAATTCATCGAACCAGTAAGGTAATCGGCATCATCCCAAGTGGGAACGGAACGATCTAGAGCAAACCAAAGGCGATCGATCGCAGCTCCCAACAGCCAAATGCCGAACAGAATTGGGTAATGTTTGATGCGAGCGGTTTTCTTTTGAATGTGTGGCACTTGAGTTTTCTGCACGGGCAACACGCCCTCGCTATACTAGAGCAGAACGAATGGGGAAGGGGATCGATCCTTTTGTATTGTTCGATTTATATTGTTCGATCGGTGTGATTCTAGGAGTTTAATGAACGACTTTTTGACCGTTAGATTTCGTCTGGCTTGTTTGGTTCCCGCCACCGCAATGGCGATCGTCTTGAGTTCGGTTCGCACCCAGGCTCAGGATATTTATAACCCGATTCTGTTACCCCCGAGTGGGGAAATTTCCGATACCCTCACAGAAGAGGATATCCCAACCGGACAAGGTGGATTTGCGCGGGACTATCTCGTCGATTTGCAAGATGGCGATCAGATTACCATTGATGTCACCTCCGAGAGCTTCGATACGATCGTCTCTCTGATGACTCCCGATGGCTTAATCGTGTCGGAAAACGACGATGGCCCCGATGGCAGCACCAATTCTCTTCTTTTTACCCGCATCAACAGTTCGGGAACCTATACCGTTCGGGTGCGCGCGTTCGGCGAAACTGGCTACGGTCCGTTCGGTCTCAAAGTGACTCGACTCCGTCCGGTGGCCGGTCAATAGCGTTGGACGAAAGAGCGTTGGACGAAAGTTCGAGAGAGCCTCTTAGAATGTTCCAATAAATAAACGATCCTATAGATTAGGGAATCAGTGGTGTCAACTTAAGTCATTGTTTTAGCTGTTTTTAGGTGTCAAGTTTCCTTGCTCAAAGCCTACTAAACCCACGAGGCATCACGACTTCACTCTTGTACGCTCTAGCGTGTGGGTGAGATGTTTCGACGGACGAGCGGGGGATTGACAAAAGACTCCAGACCTTAAGTTGATACCACCGATCGGAGAACGGTTTCCTACAATTAGCGATAGGAAGTTTATTCGAGATCGTGACCGATCGAAAAACGATCGGAGTACTTCGAGCGCGAGGTATCGGGAAGCCGGTGAAAAGTGAACGGACGAAAGACAATGGATCGTTGATGAGTTGTTACGTGATTCTTTCTCCTCGATCGCTCAACTGAAATTTTAGGCTTGTCAAGCGCCACTAGGTTTGCTAAGCTAATGAAGCGCTAAGGCGAAACGCCGGGATAGCTCAGTCGGTAGAGCAGTGGACTGAAAATCCGCGTGTCCCCGGTTCAAGTCCGGGTCCTGGCATATTATTTTTAGATAAACAAAACCCCTGGTAACTGTTTTGTTGCGAGGGGTTTTTTGCAAAGAGTATATATTTTTCGATCGCATCCAACTCCAGGTATTGGTGACAAGTTAAACAATTTTTCAGGTGTCAAGTCTGCTGACTCAAGCCCGATCGAACCCGCGAGCCACGATGATTTCACTCTTTTAGGTGCCGGTGTGTCGGGGTCTTCCCCTAAGAGCTGGGTTTTCGATGAACGATCGCAGTGCTGGCAAAACCTATTCCACCTTAACTTGTCACCAACGAACTTCAGGTGATTTCCGAGAAAGAATATACCCCTCAAGATGGGTGAGCTTACTCCAGTTGTTAACTTTGGAGATCTCTTTTGACTTGTTGATAGTTGACGGCTGAATGCTAACTAAAAATAGAAAACTTTTGCCTCTGTAAATCTATCCAGGGAAAGAGCGCATTATTTACGACTCCATTTTAAAATAAACTCAAGTTCGTGGCTCGATCGAACATACGTACGTATGCTTTCAGAAAAATCTTTACCGAAACTTTAAATTTGACGAAAATAATGAAGTATTTTGATAAAGATTCTGTAAATACGTAATGAATTCAATTGCGCTCTAATCTCTTTGTCTTAGTATTTATACGTAAGTCAAGCAACGACTAAAATTTGGTGTAGTTGTTGACACTTGGATCGAATTCAATCGCAAAATTGCAAGATCGATTAACTTCAGGGGTGAGAAAGTGAAACCAAACAGACATAAAAATACAATGTCTGCGAAAAATTTTGACTAGGACAGATCGCAAATTGACTGAGAGCTGAGATAAAAAGCATCGTCGCTTTATATCCTCAAATTAAAGCGTAAAAACGCAAGAAACTAAACGCAAGGTTTAAGAGATGACGTTAGCCCTATTACTGAAAAACAACAACTTCCCAGATGAATTTGCAGCAGCTCCAGATTTAGAAAATCCTCATCCTTCTACCTATTCTGGATTCAAACGCTTCCTCGATATTGTTGGAAGTTTAGTGGGACTTTTAGTTCTCGCACTGGTCTTGGTTCCAATCTCGATCGCCATTAAACTGGATAATACCGGCCCTATTTTCTACACGCAGCAACGACACGGACTGCACGGTCAAGCCTTCACGATTTATAAGTTTCGCTCGATGGTCGCTAATGCAGATGCTCTCAAAGCATTGGTGAATAACGAAGCCAACGGACTGATTTTCAAAAATACCCAAGATCCTCGCATCACTCGGGTCGGTCGTTTTCTTCGTAAAACCAGCTTAGATGAGTTACCGCAGTTTTGGAACGTATTACTAGGCGATATGAGCTTGGTAGGAACTCGTCCTCCGACAACAGATGAAGTCATACACTACCAAGCACATCATTGGCAACGCCTGAATGTCAAGCCCGGTATCACTGGAGAGTGGCAGGTAAACGGTCGTTCGCAAGTGACTGATTTTGAAGACATCGTCAGTTTTGACTTACACTATCAACGTCAGTGGACGCCTTGGTACGATCTGGCAATTCTTCTAAAGACTCTCTACATCGTCTTTGCGAAAGTTGGTGCTTGCTAACAATCGCCTTCTTGCAGCATAGAGCGAGCTAAAAGAACTCTTTACCATCTGGTAAAAAGTTCTTTTTAGTTTAAGGCTAAAGTTATTCGATCGCACTGAGCGCGTAATGTGCGATCGGGCACTCGACGTATATCCAAGTTTCACCCACAATATAGAAATGACACCCTAGCATTTACCATCTCACTCAAGACAGAATTTTTTAGAATCGGGTGGAACTTATCATCGTGATATTTGCGTCGTCTTCATTAAGAGCTTGTTCCCCATCGATTTATGGGGAACAAAGATAAACTCTCGCTCTTTAAAAAGGTGTTAGCGATCGAGTCCTTTCATTGCCAGTCTGTGTTGGGTAAAACCGAGGGCGGTAACGAGCTGCACTTCACTTTGGGATAGACCAACTCAAAGCGCATCCTTCTTCGCTCTGCGTTGACTCAATACAGATTCGCTGGAGAATTTCATCAAAACACGCAACTCTCGCAAGTAACGCAAGTAACGGACTGTCTGTAGGGAACTCGATGTCGATCTCGATGCAATCGTTTCAAAGAATTGAAGAGGATATATGAGTGTATTAAAAGTTGATTTCCCTGCAGCCGATGGAGCATTGAACCTCAATCGCACAAATCGCATCGCCGATTTTGAGGATATCATCCGCCTAGATTTTCGCAATCCACCTCAATGGATACGTCGGGAGCCAGTGACGTCCAACTTGAAGCCGAGTCCAAGTGAAATCGCCGAATCTGAAACCATTCACATCCACGATCGAACGAGGTCGTTTGAGAGTTCGATCGTGCCTTTTCGCCGATCGGATCGGAGGCAAAGCTTCGATCGGTAGGGTTGGCTCGCACAAAGAGTTAATGTGAGGAAAGATAACGAAGCTAAAAGCTTTTCGAGAAGTGGCAATCTCAGCTATTTTCGATCGTTTACTTTCTGCTACAAAGTAGGGTTGGCGAATTTCGATCGAGTCGTCCCCAATAAAAATGTCGAGTAATCTAGAAATAAGCAGGTTTCCCGAGGATATGCCGGTCGATACCGGTTGTGAGAACTGAATCGAAATCTTGGCCAACGAGTCCCAACTATTAGTCTCACAAACAATGATTCTTGCAATCTCTTCCACATTGCGATTCCTGCTGCTTCATAAAATTGCTCGATAATTTAGTGCCAACTTAGTGCCAACGCCTGGGAACATATCGATGAAAAAAGCCCTTATCTGTGGTATCTCCGGTCAGGATGGATCTTATTTAGCTCAATATCTACTCGCTCAAGGCTATGAAGTCTGCGGAACCTCCAGAGATGCTCAAATCTCATCCTTCAAAAATCTGAAGCGCTTGGGAATTCGAGATCGAGTCAAACTGGTTTCCATGTCTCTAACGGATTTTCGCAGCGTCCTCCAAGTCCTGACCAAAATTAAGCCCTATGAGGTTTACAATCTCGGGGGGCAAACTTCCGTCGGACTGTCCTTCGAGCAACCCGTCGAAACCCTCGATAGCATTGCCACGGGAACCCTAAATTTTCTTGAAGCGATCCGATTTACCGGCGCACCCGTAAAATTCTACAATGCCGGCTCGAGTGAGTGCTTTGGGGATACGGGGGGATATCCCGCCGAAGAAACGACCCCTTTTCGTCCCCGCAGTCCCTACGGTGTAGCAAAAGCGACGGCATTTTGGGAAGTGGCGAACTACCGAGAGGCTTACGGTTTGTTTGCCTGTTCGGGAATTTTGTACAATCACGAGTCACCGTTGCGTCCGGAACGCTTCGTTACCAAAAAAATTGTATCGGCCGCCTGTCGGATCGCCAAAGGCAGTCCCGAAAAGCTGTATTTGGGAAATATATCGGTACAGCGAGATTGGGGATATGCTTCGGAATACGTCGAAGCGATGCACGCCATGTTGCAGCAGCAACAACCGGATGATTACGTGATCGCGACAGGACAAACCAATAAGTTAGAGGATTTTGTTGCTGAGGCGTTTGCCTATTTCGATCTAGACTGGCACGATTATGTCGTCTGTGACGAGAGCTTGTACCGACCGACGGATATTGATGTTAGCCGGGGCAATCCAACCAAAGCAAAGGAAAAGTTGAAATGGTTTGCTCGATCGAAAATGCGTGATGTGGTGCGAGAGATGGTGGAAGATCGATTGCGGCAGATGGAGTCAAGTCAATAATTATATTTTGGGCGCGATCGGGAAATTTATTGACAAAATATTACAAATTTAGAACACAATGAGAATATAAATTGCCCGATCGTGTTGATTTATGACTTACTTCGTCATTTATGATGGCAACTGCAATCTTTGTGTTACCCTGGTTCAGCTACTCGAAACACTCGATCGCGGCGAGCGATTCGAGTACATTCCCATGCAAGCACAAGATGTATTGAGACGTTATGAGATTACGCCGCAAGGGTGCGAACTGGGAATGATTTTAATGGATTCTCAGTCGCCGGAACGTCGCTGGCAAGGAAGTGAGGCGGCTGAGGAAATCGGACGCTTGCTACCGAGTGGCGAAGTTTTTGTTTGGGTCTATCGCATTCTGCCAGGATTGAAGTGGGTTGGCGATCGCTTTTACGAACAAATTCGCGATCGCCGTTACGATTGGTTCGGACGGCGAACTTCAACTTATATTTCCCCTTACCCGGCGAATATCCCCTCAGCTACAACGAGTTCGTGTAAGATAGGCAATCGAGATTCTTAAGAACCGTTTTAGCGCAAAACAATATCACCATCAGGAATTTATCCATGAGTACGCCCTGTCACATTATTATTGAAGGGAATCCAGCGATTATTTATGCCAGTCGTAATGGGATTCCCGATAAAGTTTTACCTCGCATGAACCGATTTCTAGCAACCTTTTGGCAAGAGAGAGAAGTCGCTGGAGAAAATCGCTACACTCCTGAGTGTCTTCTGGCACAACTCGTAGTTCGATTTGGGTTTGAAATTTGCGAAGATGACTATTCTAATTTGCGGGTGGGACTGACCTACGATCCCACGGTGGAGTATTTATACTGGGTTTCTTTAGACCAAAAAGTGAGCGTATGGGTTCCCCAGCCGGAGTATCGCGACAATCCCCATTTAGGTCTAAAGGGCTGTCGGCAATTAGAAGAAAGATCGGCATTTGAACCTTTAATCAAAACCTAGATATAGCTCTCAATTGGGTTTTATAGTCGTCCGAATGCGATGCGTTCGGGCGAAGTTTTTATAGAAAAATGATGAACACGTATAAGGATAACTGTGCGGCAACCCAATCGACAATGTCACGATGCGTTGCAACACGATTTGCTGCAGTATTGCACGACGGGAACGGATGCGAATATTCGTCTTCTGCAAACAAGTCTCAGGAGATACTCAGGAGACCTTAAGCCCATCTCCCGATAGAAATGTTACATCTAGAGGTGAGTGAGATATGGCAAGATTCTGATTGTTTTGGCAAGACTTGAATCTTGATTGAGTTGGTATTGTTCGCAAAACATTGTTGAAAACATGAAATTCCCGATCGAATCCCAAATAGATCGTAGAAATTAAGTTCTTTTGTGAAGTTAAAGAAGCCTGAAAATCGAAAGGGCTATATCTAAATAGTCGAAACTTCAGGCAAATTCAAATTTAACGGTTTACTCTTTTTGACAATAGTTAAACTCGAGATCTCGAAAAAACGGAGAATTCATGACATCTTCACAGTCAAAAAAGTCATTTATCTACTCACAAAAATACAAATCAAAAAAAATATCGCTTCGATCGCTTTTTTGGAAAATCGTCATCGTCAGTTTTTGTGGAGTGCTCGCGTTCCATGTCAGTGAGAATATCGCGCCGATCCGTTGGAACTCGATTGTATTTTCCGAAGATTTTGAGCTATTTCAAAACTTAGTCGTACCCGATAAATATAACTGGATACCGATCGCAATTTTATTGGTTATCTCCAGTAGTATTATTCGCCTTTTTTCTCCCGACAACCGGAATGCTCGCAGTCTTACCATTGCTATTTTTAGCGCATTTACTGTGCGTTATATTCTTTGGAGGACGCTATATACTTTAAACTTATCAAACTCGATCGATAGCTGCATCAGTATTAGTTTTTTATTGGTTGAGTTTTTTCTGCTTGCGACACAATCTATTCGTTTATTTTTGACAATAGAAGAGAAAAATCGCCACCAAGAAGCCGATCTTCTATCGGTCGCCGTTCTTGATGGCAGTTTTCAACCGACTGTCGATATTTTTATTCCCACTTATGACGAGCCCGCTGTTATTTTGCGGCGGACGATTATCGGTTGCCAAGCCATTCATTACGATCGAAAATCTATCTACATCCTCGATGATACTCGACGCTCGGAAATTGCCGATCTCGCAAAAGAACTTGGATGCGAGTACATTACTCGCTCCGATAACCGCCATGCTAAAGCCGGTAACCTCAATCATGCGATCGCCAAAACCAACGGCGATTTAATTATTATTTTCGATGCCGATTTTATCCCAACTCAAAACTTTATCGAGCGAACGGCAGGCTTTTTTCAGGATCGAGGAGTCGGATTAATTCAAACCCATCAGTGCTTTTATAACAGCGATATTATTGCCCGAAATCTAGGGCTAGAAGAAGTTTTGCCTCACGAATTCGAGATGTACTACCGCCAATATCAACTGATGCGAGATGGGGCCCGCAGCGTTCTGTGTTCTGGAAGTGCCTTTATGGTGCGACGGAGTGCCCTCGAAGACGTTGGAGGATTTGTCACCGAATCCCTCTGCGAAGACTACTATACAGGAGTCTCTCTCGCGGCACAGGGGTACGAGGTGATTTATCTCGACGAAAATTTGAGTGCGGGTTTAATTGCCGAAAGTATGCCCGCATATTTATCTCAAAGACAGCGATGGGCGCGGGGAACTCTGCAAGGACTGTTTCTTGGAGTCAATCCCTTCATCATTGAGGGACTAACGCTGCGGCAGAGAATTTGCAATATAGAAGGCATTATGCAGTGGTTTGCAAATTTAATTAGAATGATTTTTCTATTGATGCCTCTAGCGTACTACTTTTTGGGGATTCTTCCTCTGAAAACGACGATTGAAGAATGGTTGTTTTTCTTTTTGCC
>NZ_JADEXN010000152.1 GCF_015207075.1 Zarconia navalis LEGE 11467 | reverse complement strand
GTCACTGAGCTTGTCGAAGTGCCCCCGCTTCCCCAGCTTCCCCAGCTCGATTTCACCAGAATCTAAAAAACATACACTTGTAAGCTCTCCCCGTCTCCCCGCTCCCATCCCGGTGCATCTACACGCAAAACTACCAGTGAGGCGATCTGTGAAAATTTGGCACGTTGGCTCTTCTTTTTCACCCCAAAAAGTTTGCGGGGTTAATAATAGCGTTTGGTTGCTCGCCCAATATCAGGCGCAATTGGGATGTGATGTGGCGGTGGTGGTCGATCCAGCTCCCGATGATGCCGCAAGAGAGTTGGCAGAAAAATCGGGGTTTGAAATTATTCACCTCCCCTCCAATCGATGGCAGTACGATCGCTCGGTGCTAGACCCGATTCTGCGCGATCGCCCCCCGCACGTCGTACATATGCACTCGGTTTT
Source organism: Zarconia navalis LEGE 11467 (assembly GCF_015207075.1). Lineage (GTDB taxonomy): Bacteria > Cyanobacteriota > Cyanobacteriia > Cyanobacteriales > Geitlerinemataceae > Zarconia > Zarconia navalis. The sequence goes on along the minus strand of NZ_JADEXN010000152.1, from coordinate 9,302 downwards.
CATTCCCAAACAAGCCGCCCTCGCCCGCCAACTCGTCCGTCATAACATCCCCTATATCGTCAGTCCCCGAGGCGGTTTAGACTTCCGGCGCTCTCGATTGCAAAAGCTCGTTTACAGCACCCTCATTGAAAAACCCCGTTTCCGGGCCGCTGCTGCCATTACCCTGTTGATGCCCAAGGAAGAAGAAGCCGTGCGCGCTTTCGTGCCGGGGTACGACCAGCCGGTGCGCTGCCTGCTCAACCCCATCGAACCCAACCACCGCGAGGGCGATCGCTGGAGCAATCCCCAAACCAAACGGGTGGTATTTCTCGGGCGTTTCGACGTGGTTCACAAAGGCATCGACATTCTGGTCGCCATTGCCCGCCATCTCGAAGATGTAGAATTTCACCTCTACGGCAGCAAAGAACCCAAGAGCCAGCAAGTCTTAGAAGAGTTACAGCGCAACTTACCCCCCAACGTCTATTTTCACGAACCCGTTTTCGGCGATGCCAAAAATGAAGTACTCACTAGCGCGAGTTTGTACATCCAAGCTTCGCGGTGGGAAGGGTTCGGACGATCGATCGCCGAAGCCATGTATTTAGGGGTTCCCTGTGCTGTTTCAAACACGATTAACTTCGCCGAAATGTTCCGAGATAAAGACTTGGGTGTGGTGTTTCCCCCAGAACCCAAAGCTGCTGCCGAGTTGATTTCCAAAGCCATCGAAAATCCCGATCGCCTTGAGGATTGGTCAGAACGGGGGCGAGAATTCGCCCTGGCGCATTTTCAACCCCAAGCCGTCGCCGCCGGATTTCTCCGGCTTTACGAAGAAGTGGCTCGGGTTTAAACCGATAAGTTGTGTGTGGAGGCGATGGCGATGAAAATCTGGCATCTGGGAGCGGCATCGTCTCCCCAAAAGATCTGCGGTGTCAATCAAACCGTTTGGCTCATCGCGCGCGAACAAGCCCGACAGGGACACCAAGTGACTTTATTACTGGGTGCGAAACCCCACCCAAGAGCCCTAGATAGTGCCAAAACCGACGGCATTAACTTAATGCAGATGTCCGCAAACTGCTGGCGCTATACCTCGCTCCCATCGCAGCTCGATCGCAACCCCCCGGATCTGGTTCACCTCCACTCCGTCTTCATTCCCAAACAAGCAACGTTAGCGCGGACGCTGGGGCGGTATAACATTCCGTATATCATCACTCCCCACGGTGGATTGAACTTCCAACGATCGCCCCTGAAAAAGCGGATCTACAGCGCGTTGCTCGAAAAGGCTCGGTTTTCCCAAGCCGCTGCCATTACCGTCTTGACACCCCAGGAAGAAGCCGCTGTCAGAGCGTTCGTTCCTCAATACCAGGGAGTCCTCCGGTGGATGCCCAACCCGATCGACTTGCAAAAAATTCCCGAACCCAAGTGGCAGGGGAACACCAGTACAAAGCAACTGGTGTATCTCGGACGGTTCGATGTTCTCCACAAAGGGATCGATCGGATGGTCGCCCTGGCACGAGAGTTGGAGGAATTTACCTTTCACCTTTACGGAACTCCCGAATCTAAAACCCAAAACCGGCTCGCTCGCCTGCAGCAGAAATTACCAAATAACGTCCATTTTCACGATCCGATTTACGACGCTGGCAAAACGCAAGTTCTAGCCAACGCCAGTTTGTACGTGCAGACCTCCCGCTGGGAGGGATTTCCCATTTCCATTGCCGAAGCCATGGCTTTGGGAGTTCCGGCGGCCCTATCCGAGCATCTGGGGGTGGCTCAAATCTTTGCGCGGCACGATCTGGGCTTACCCTTATCCGTCAACCCCTTAGAGGCGGCAACCCAACTTAGAAAGCTATTCGAGAATCCCGAGAAAATTCATCATTGGTCCCGTCGTGCCCGATCGTTTGCCTGCGAATACTTCCAACCTCAGACCATTGCTGATGGCTATCTCGATTTGTACCAAACTGTTTTAAACCCATGAAAGTTCTTCTCTCTGCTTACGCCTGCCAACCCGGCGAAGGTTCCGAACCCAGCGTCGGTTGGAATACCGTTGTGGAAGCGGCAAAATCCCACGACGTTTGGGTATTGACCCGACGCAATAACCAAAGTGCGATCGAGACCGAACTCGCCCGCAACCCGATCGCCAACCTCCATTTCGTATACCTTGATGTCTTCAACTGGACTCGTCGCTGGAAGCCGGGTGAAGTGGGTAAAACTGTGAGAATTCACTACTACCTGTGGCAGGTACGGGCCTATTTTGCCGCTCGTAGCCTCCATCGCCAAATTGGGTTCGACCTGATGCACCACGTTACTTACGTGCAATATTCCGATCCCAGCTTTTTGGCGCTGTTCCCCGTGCCATTTATTTGGGGTCCCGTGGGGGGTGGAGAATCGGCACCCAAATCTTTTCGATCGACCTTTGACAAACGGGCGCAGCGTTACGAAACCCTGCGAGATATCAGTCGCTGGGTGGGGGAAGCCGATCCCTTCGTGCGGCTGACGGCCAAACGCAGTGCCATCGCCCTGGCCACCACCCAGGACACCGCCGAACGCCTTCACGCCTTAAATGCTCCTCGAGTCAAAGTCGTCGGACAGTGCGGGTTGAGCCGGGCGGAAATTGAGACTTTGGGGCGCTTACCCGCGCCGCCAGCGGCTCCGACGCGCTTTGTCAGTATCGGTCGCTTCCTGCACTGGAAGGGTTTCGACCTGGGTTTAGAAGCCTTTGCCCGCGCCCAAATCGAGGGGAGCGAATATTGGATGGTGGGGGATGGAGTTGAAGGCGATCGCCTCCAATCTTTAGCCGTATCTTTGGGGATCGGCAATCGCGTAAAATGGTGGGGTAAGCTCTCACGAGACAAAACCCTAGCAACGCTGGGGGACTGTCACGTTCTCGTCCATCCGAGCTTGCACGATTCGGGAGGATTTGTCATTTTAGAAGCCATGGCCGCCGCTCGTCCAGTCATTTGTCTGGACTTAGGAGGTCCAGCAACTCAAGTGACCCAAGCCACGGGATACAAAATTCCGGCAATCGATCGCGATCTTGCCATCGACGATCTAGCTTGTGCAATGAAGCGTTTGGCTGCCGATCGAGCGGGTTTAGCGCAAATGGGGCAAGCCGGACAGTCTCGGGTCAAAATGCATTACGATTGGAGTGCCAAGGGTCAGTTTGTCACCGAACTTTACGAGCGAGTATTTGCTTGTCAATCGGAGCCAGATCCAAAAGTGCCAGCAGGCAGTAATATCGGATAGTCTCCTGGCAACATCGTCGCGATTGCAAAAATCGATCCGCTTGTGGGCTTACATGATTTCTTGAGATGTCATAATTAAGTCAGGTTCCTAATGCGTACGATTGAGTTTCCGGGTTGGCAACCGCGTGCTGAAATTAGGACAGCAAAAGTGTTCATCATTTCGAGGGAGGGTCAGTGATCCACATCGAGCAGAAAACACACACGACAAAAGATGGATTAACCGTAATTGTCCTCGCCCCCACGGGTCGTTTGGATATTACCACTGCATGGCAATTTCGTCTGAAGCTACAAGAGTGTATTTCCAAGCAAAGCCATCATGTCGTAGTGAATTTAGGTCAAGTTAATTTTATTGATAGCTCGGGCTTGACATCTTTAGTTGCTGGGATGCGAGATGCTGATAAAGTCAAAGGCAGTTTCCGCATCTGTAACGTTCATCCAGAAGCCAAACTCGTGTTTGAAGTCACGATGATGGATTCGGTCTTTGAAATTTACGAAACAGAGGAAGAGGCTCTTGAGGGAGTTCCTCGCAATGTTGCGAGTTAAAGCTCTGGCTTCTAGTTTGGCTATCTGGCCGAACGATCGTCGACCGATGCGCTTCGATCTTTGCTGCCGTAGCTGGGCTTTGGCATTGCGAAATGCGGTAGCTTGTTGCTTCGCGCGCGACCGGTCAAAAAATTCTCTTTTGCCTTAGCAAAAAACAAACCAACAAAGAGCGGTTGGGAAAAGCAACGGAGCGATCGAGTCTACTTTCGCAGTAAACCCATCGGTTTTTCCCATCGGCGATCCCCGCCTCGCTCTTGGCAAAAAGATGTCTGAAGGGGAGAATGAAAGTCAATGCATCCCTATATTTTGTCCTGTGGATAACGTCCCTACTGTATCAGATACCAAAAGAGCTTTTTATAAGGTTCACACCCGTCCGATTAACTCAATTTATCGTCGGGTTGTGGAAGAATTGATGGTCGAAATGCACTTGCTATCGGTCAACGTCAATTTTAAGTACGATCCCATTTACGCCTTGGGGGTCGTATCGTCTTACGATCGCTTCATGCAAGGTTACCGACCCGAAGCTGATAAAGCTTCGATTTTTCGAGCCCTCACTGGGGCGATCGGAGTCGAACCCCAGCAGTATCGCCAAGACGCCCAATCCTTAGAATCCTTGGCTGCTAACCTCTCTGCCAACGAAGCGATCGCCGTGCTGGGCGGCTCGGAGTCTCCAGAGAAAGCCAGTCAATTATCAAAAATCGTTGAGGAAATTGCTGCTTCCGAGCACTTTAAGTACAGCCGCCTGTTTGCCATTGGGTTGTATGTTTTCCTCGAACTCACCGATCCTGACTTGGTGAAGGATGAAACGAGGCTCAAAGAAGCACTCGAACCGATTTGCGCCAAACTTGGGATTTTACCCGAGAAGACTCAGAAAGATCTGGAGCTGTACCGAAGCAACTTGGAGAAGATGGTGCAAGCTCAAATCGTCATGGAAGATATCCTCAAAGCCGATCGCAAAAAACGCCAGGAACGAGAGGAAGCAAAAAATGCAGTCGCCACTCCGCCTAGTGACTCCCCGGATGAAACGACCTCAGAATAAATCGAGATAGATCGGAAAAACTCGCCAGTTCCCAGAAAACACCTTCAAGTCAATGAGATTTCCACTTGCAGGCTTGAGAGGAACGGGGACTTGTGAGTTAAGAATATACTCACTCAAGATACTCGCAAAAATAATTTCCTAACATCAATAATAATTCTACTCACCATGGAATTATTGTATTCAACCAATTTAGGTCGTTTTTTTGTGCCCTAAGTTTCTCTCCCTGACTCGATCTTCAAGATCTAACAGGTTACTCATTGGCGTGCAAGTCTCCATATTGGCTAGATCGAGACATCCATGAATTAGGAGTCAGGAAAGTAGTTTGAGTGAAAGATTAGAGTCGACTAAAATTTTGCAAGCTCTATAGATAGTTTCCGTAAAGCTTAGGCCCAAAAGGGATAACTGACGATCCGAACTCAATATTTTTGAAAGGTCACTATTCTAGGTGACCTTTTTATTTTGCTTAGATCTTATTGATAATTTGCTCGAGTTTATAAATTTTTAAAGATCTACAGAAACATTGCTTTTATACTCTTTTATCCGAGAAAATACGGATATTTTCAATGCGATTGAAAAATGATACAGGCTGCAAAACTGAAATTGTCGATCGAATCTTCTTTTTCGATTTGAGATCGCTCAGACCTTGCGATCGCGATCGCACTGGCTCTCCACAAATCATTCTTATAGTGAGTTATAGTCACAGGCGAAAAAGGATAGTAACTTTAAGCTCAAAAGGTAAAAAGTTTACATAATTCCTCTGAGCTTAAAGACTTCACAAAGCATTTCAAAATCATTGACAGTTACAGCTCGCATTGAATATACCTGAAAAGTAGCAGGTTAATAAACATTTCAATCCCATTCGCTTTGTGAGGTTGGCCTGAGTGCAATCATCCAACTGTAGCATCAAAGAATTATTAGCAGGAAAAATCATGAAAGTTAAGCAGTCTTCAATTGTTTTTGGTTTATTGGCAGGAGGCGTTCTGTCTTCTTCAATCGCTCCCGCCGCGCAAGCCGGCACCTTCACCATGACCGCCCGAGATGTAGTCGAGGCCGAATGCTTGGGTTCAACCGTTTGCGACAACGTGGGAACGGATGACTTCTTTAAAGTAACTGCCGGTTCGACCGAAGACGCTTATAAAGAACTCAGCGGTAAATCCGTACACGGTGTTCTCGGGCTTGGTGTTTCATCGAATGGTGGTGAAACGGTTTTTGAAACTGGCAAGGGTGTCAAAACGGATAAAAATCATGCCGTCAAATCAGGTGACAATGTCGACTCCTGGGGAGAAGTGGATAAGGATGAGTTCCTGAAAATTAATTTCGACGGTCCGGGTATCTTAAAGCAGCTCGATTTGAGTGCCTTGTATCACGCAACACTCGATGAGAATGGCGAGCCAGAAGTCGGTGAGGATGGCAAAATAGTGCGTGGTGATTTTGGCGACAGAGTATTTGAAGCCGTCAAAGTTACGGCCAATGTATTTGGCGGCGGCGTTCTCGAAGGTTTGTTGAAAATTACCGGAGATACCACCGCAACTTGGACAACTGGCGGTGACACCGTGCAAGCGATCAATCTTTCGCCTTCGGCGAGTGGTGGCGGTGGCTCTTTCAGCGTCGCCAACCTCTTCGGCAATTCGTTGCTCACCGGTCTGAACCTGACTCCCGACAGCGAGTTCGGTCGCTACACCATTCAAGATTCTGATTTCACCTTGTCTAAAATCGTCGTCGAGCAAACCGGTGATGTCAAAGGTGTTTCCACCTCCGTTCCCGAGCCCGGAACCGTTAGCGCCCTCTTCGGTCTAGCGGCCGCAGCCGGTCTAAAACTGCGTCGTCGTCCCGAGGGTGATGCGGCCTAAGCGTGGGTTTTGATTCGGTAGGTGTTCGCTCCAAAGTAATTTAATGCTCGGCAAACTAGAGCTGGTATTTCTAACGAATGCCAGCTCTATTTGGATTTGAGGAATCTGGTTTGAGGGTATGACGATAGCTATATATCAGCGAGCTGGTGGTCTTACCCCTCGATCGCTGGCTTTCCCCTTACCTTGTCACCAATGACCCTAGCCTAGGAGCTGCTGCGATCGCCATCGATCGCAGATGGGTATCGAACTAAAACTTTAACTGAACTTTAAAGTTTTGTGACAAAAAGTTTGTGTTTATTGTTACAATAGTTTGAGAGGTAAAACTCAAAGTTTTAAAAATCCGCTGCTAACTTGGGAACGTGCAGCTTGGATTTCCTCAGAAATTAAACGACAACATTATTAAGTTATGTCAGAGCCAGCCGAATTTCGGTTGGCTCTTTTTTTGGGTTCGTTTCCAGAATCGCTCCTTGGGAAAGTCGCATCAATTACCGAGCATCTGTAACTGATAAAGACTGGCGTATAACCCCCCTTGCCCCAAGAGTTCCTCGTGATTTCCCGATTCCACAAGCTGTCCGCGCTTGAGTACGAGAATTCGATCGACATTGCGAATGGTTGAGAGTCGGTGGGCGATAACGATCGCCGTGCGATCTGCCAATAACCGATCCAACGCATCCTGAATCAGAGCTTCCGTCCCCACATCCAAACTGGCGGTGGCTTCATCGAGAACTAACACGCGGGGATTGCGAATGGCGGCGCGGGCAAATGCCAACAGTTGCTTTTGTCCTCCCGAAAGGTTTGTACCCCGTTCTCGCAGTTGGGTATCGTAGCCTTGGGGCAAATCTTCGATAAATCGATCGATGTTGGTTTGTTTTGCCGCCGCGTAGATTTGCGCCATCGAGTAGTCTTCCCCCAGAGTGATGTTGCTTTTTACATCTCCAGCAAATAAAAAGCCATCTTGCAAAATCACCCCGAGATAGCGACGCAGTTGGGCTTGAGGAATATCGCGAATATCGATGCCATCGATCAGAATTCGACCAGAACTTGGTTCGTAAAGACGACATAGGAGGCGGATAATCGAACTTTTTCCCGCTCCCGTAGGCCCGACGAGGGCAACTTTTTCACCGGGGCGAATGGTAAAGTCGAGATTTCGGAGAACGTAGTCATCGTCTCTGTAGGCAAACCAAACGCGATCGAACTGAATTTCTCCCACTTGAGGCTGACCGTCGATGGCTTCTAGGGAATTAATGGAAATGGGGGATTCAGCGTCGCGAATTTCGATCGGTTCGTCGAGTAAATCGCTAATCCGTTCGACAGCGGTAAATCCCGATTGGATCGAGGTGAATTTTTCGGCAAACTGACGCAGGGGTTCAAAAAGGCGCTGGGCAAACAAAATAAACGAGACGAGCGTCCCGACTTCGAGGGCGTTGTCCATCACGCGAAGACCTCCCAACCAAAGAACGCCAGCGATCGCGACTAATGCAATCCATTCTAAGATCGCCGAAACCATTGAATCGTGAAAAATGGTACGATCGACCTGGTTGACATAATGTTGGTTAATTTGGCGGAACAACTGAGCGTTAAAGAGTTCCCGCCGGAACAACTGAACGATGTTAATACCCGTCAGATTTTCTTGTAAGACGGAGTTTAGATTCGAGAGTTCTTCGCGGGCGCGGTAGTTGGCTTTGCGGAACTGTCGCTGGAAATAGACCACCGCAATGGTGACCGGAATCAGCATCAGCAATAGCATCAGCGCGAGTTGCCATTGCAGGGTAAAGGTGATGACAAGAATTGTGACGATCGATGCTAAGTCCGTAAGAATGCCGATTGCCCCGGTAGAGAAGACATCGCCTAGGGCATCCACGTCACTGGTGAGGCGGGTAATCAAGCGTCCGACGGGGGTGAGATCGAAAAATCGTGCCGAGAGCGAGGTAACGTGGACGAACAAGTCGTTGCGAATATCAGCGGTCATCCGCTGTCCCACCTTTTGTACCAAAAACCCTTGGATGGAGGTGAGGGCGAGGCGGACGACGATCGTCAACAAAAGTAACCCGGTGAGAATATACAATCCTTGGGATAGGGTTTTGCCTTCTAGCACAAAGAAGGTGGATTCCTGGCGAATCAGAGAAATAGCTTCTCCAATTAAGATGGGTTGAATCGCCCCCGATAGCGATAGGGGAACCAGCAATGCCAAGACAATGTAGAGTAAGCGACGATTGCGGCGGGCGTAGGGGACTAAGCGTAAGAAGAGTCGCCAATCATTTTCGCGACGGGGTGGGGTTGGAGTGCGAGTGGAGGAAGATGCAGTGGTCATTCAGAGCAAGAACGGGGGATTTAACTATGGTAGCGAACAAATGGTGTGGCTTAGAGCGGGTCAATTCTCGATCGAGCAAAATATCTCGTTGGCGTTAGCGCTCGTACCCAAACCCAAATCCCATGTTCCTAAAGGCGATCGTCTGTTGAATTTAGCCCCACAGGGAGATCGCAACCTGTAGAATTGGGGACGTAGAATTGACGTGCGATCGCACTCAATTTTCAAGTGAAATTTTCAACATTACGAGAGGAGAACCCATAATGATGGATCGTCGTGAATTTCTAGGATGGGTGGGTGTCGGCCTGGTGGCGGCTTCTTTGCCCGTTGCCCTAGCGGCCTGTGAT
>NZ_JADEXN010000151.1 GCF_015207075.1 Zarconia navalis LEGE 11467 | reverse complement strand
GGCCCGTCAGTAGGTCGATTTGACCGTTTACAGCCGCCCGAACCGCTGTTTCGATCGCCCCAGTTTCCAAGCGCACGTCGGCATCCAGAAAGAGGATAAACTCGCTCTGGGCGATCTCGGCCGCTTGGGTGACCGCCCAGTTTTTGCCCACCCAAGTTTCTCCCTCCGGTCGCGGTTTGCCGGGAATGACTTGCAATCGATCGTCGTTTCGGGTTCGGGCGAAGGTTTGGGCGATTTCCAAAGTGTCATCGGTGGAACCGTCATCGACAATCGAGACTTGCAGGCGATCGACCCCCAAATTGCTACTATCGAGGATACTGGCGATACAGTCTTGGATATTAGCCGTTTCGTTATAGGCAGGAACGATGACGGTGACGGTGGGAATTTCTTCGAGAGCCGCTAAAACTGGCAGTTCCGGGGCGTTGCGGAAGATGCGACGCAGTTTGATGCAATAGATGGCGATCGCGATGAGAGAAACGATCGAAAGAGCAAGCAGCATGAAGGAGTTGAACGAAGGGTGGTTGCTGTTAACTTACCGCAAATTCCCGATATTGGCGATCTATTGCAATGTCGATCGGTAACCGATCGAAAATGAGTATCGCTCGTTAGATTCTGCGAGTCTATTTACTTAAGAAAATATAGAGATTCGCAAAAAATAGCAAATAACATTTCTGAGTTTTGACGATCTTAATCAGTCGCTCGATCGGAAGCTATGGCAGAGATTCAAAGTCTACTTTTTTTCTTTTTTGTATAATAAAAGCGCCGTATATCCAATTTCACTAATATTCAATGAAAAAAATATCCCAGAAGAAAACAATTTTTTCGATTCTCACTTCCTGTATTTTTATTTATCTGCTTTTTGTGCCACCAACGATGAAATTGAAAGAGAAGCACAAACCCGACTTGAGTAAATATCCCGTTGATGGTTTAACCAATAAAGATGGAAGACTAACTCCCAAAGCTCATTTTCTTTTAGCTGAGAATCAAAAAGCAATTAAAGAAATCGAAATGAGAATCGAACATGAATCTCGTTGGTACGAGCTAAAGTTTTTGTTTTTAGGAGCATTATTACTTGGATTTCTCGCTAAAGTGGTCTTTGATTCAAAAGAATCAAATGTCGATCGCAATTCAATGGACTTATTAAAAATATTATATTCTCCATTAACGTTATCTCTTCTCTCTTTTGTTTGTGTCGTATCTGTCTGTATGGACGTCTATATTCGAGCAAACCGAATTTTAATTTATCAAAATGCTATTTGGATTGCCGAATTTATCGAGCCAGCTTTTATTGGTAGTAGCTATACCGATGATATTAAGTCTGAAAAAAATATTGTTGTGGGTTGGGAACAATTTTTAAGATTGGGAAGCGATTCTCATCACACCAATGCCTTGGTTCAAATGACATTTGCAGTTCGCGTCTATTTACATACGATTTTAGTGTACGTTGCATTTCTATTTGTCTTATTTTTCTTGGAATATTCAGAGGTATTAACACCAGAAAAAAACGAACGACGAATAACCAAGCTCATCCAAATCAAAAACTTATCATTTTGGATCGTGCATTTATCACTATTAATCTATGCATTATGCGCTCATTTAGTTCCCATGACGTTTGAGATTTTCATTTTCGGCTTGGGACCCTTGAGTCCCGTGATGTCTCTGGTTTTCTATCCCGCGTTGTGGGCCGTGGCAACCTCGATCTCGTGGCGTTTTGTTTTACTGCCTAAAACAAATGCATTGAATGGCGAAAAAAAGATAAGGCTCGCGTTACCCTCACAAGCCAAATCCGATCGCGATCCGGTTAACCCCGATCGAGACTCTAATTGCTAAAAAAACTACACCTGTCAGCCCCCCCTCTCCCGCTCTTTGCGTCCCATCGCCTGTCCGGCAATCCAACTTGTCGTCCAGGCACTTTGAAAATTGAATCCCCCCGTCACTCCATCGATATCGAGAATCTCTCCGGCAAAATAGAGATGGGGACAGCGGCGACTCTCCATTGTTTTAAAATTCACCTCTTTAAGCTTCACTCCTCCGCAAGTGACGAACTCTTCTTTATACGCACCTTTCCCAGCGATTTGGTATTCTCCCCGCACCAACTCCCCAACTAAGGCGTTCAACGCTTTTTTCGAGAACTCCGTCCACCGCGTCCCCGGTTCGATTTTGGCGCGATCGAGTAAGTATTGCCACAACCGCTTCGGCAAGGGGAACGGACAAGAAGAGGCGATCGCCTTTTTGGCAGTCTCAGATCGCACTGTTTGTAATGTCTGGCGCAGGGTTTCTTCATCCTGCTGGGGTAGCCAATTCACTTGTAACTGAGTGTTGTAGCGGCGATCGTGCAGAAATCTCGCTCCCCATGCCGATAGCTTCAGCACCGCCGGCCCGCTCAATCCCCAGTGAGTCACCAGCAGCGGTCCTTCTTGTGCCAGCTTTCCCTGGGGCAATCGTACCTTCGCCTGGGGAACGGAAATCCCCGCCAACGCCCGCAATCCCCCATCGGAAATATTAAATGTAAACAGCGACGGCACGGGAGATTCGATCGTATGACCCAAATCCTGCGCCCAACGATATCCCTTGGGACTACTACCCGTCGCCAATAGCAAGCGATCGCCTTTCATCATCTTGCCGCTTCTGAGGGCAACTTCAAACCCGCAGCCTTCTTTCTCGGGAACTTGCCGCACGCCTACTGCCGGAGTGCCTACCAGTACTTTCACACCAGCCTCCCGCGCGGCTTCTATGAGTCCATTGGCGATCGTCTCGGAGTCGTCGGTGGTGGGAAACATCCGACCGTCCGCCTCGGTTTTCAGGGCAATGCCAAGATTTTCAAACCAGCCAACGGTATCGCGCGGTTGAAATCGGGAAAATGCTCCCCGCAGTGCCTTGCCGCCTCTGGGATAGTTCTGCACCAGCAGCACCGGGTCGAAACAAGAGTGGGTCACGTTGCAGCGTCCGCCTCCGGAGATCCGTACTTTCGACAGGGGTTGTCGACCGGCTTCGAGGAGCATCACTTGGATCTCGGGATAGGTTCTCGCACAGGCGATCGCCCCGAAATAACCGGCAGCCCCCCCACCAATGACGATCGCACGATTGGGGATGTTTGGTTGTGAATTCATTTCTAGATTTTGACACTCCCCATGCTCCTTGTGAATGGAATGCCAATACCTCCAGTTCTCGCGAAAAAGAGGGAATCGACTGGTTCGATTCCCTCTTTTTCCATATTTTCGATCGAGATCGAGGATGCTACGGCATCTTTAGCAAAGCGCGATCTCAGATCGCGAGATTGGGCTTAAGCCTTATGAATGCTAGACATCCGCTCGACTTTACCGTTGCTGTGGTGACCGTTGCCGTTGCCGTTCGAGCCACTGGGTTGACGGGGTTGAATGATACCGTAACCGCCGTGATTGCGTTCGTAGATCACGTTAATTTCTCCAGTGACTGCGTTGCAGAACATATAGAAATCGTGATCGACAAGCTTCAGTTGTTCCAAGGCATCTTCGGGTGTCATCGGAGGCATGGCAAAGTATTTGGTGCGCACCACCTCTGGAGGTAATTGGGCAGTGCGATCTCCAATGAGATCTTCCGTGACGGGCGCTTCCTCCAATATCGTCCCCGCTTCCACTTTGGTCTGGGCTTTCTTAGAGTTGCGCTTTTCCTTATACTTGCGAAGTTGACGGGCGATCTTGTCGGCGACTAAGTCTACGCTGGCATACATCGACTCGCTGCTTTCTTGAGCGCGAATGACGGTTCCATTGGCATAAATCGTGACCTCCGCTGATTGATTGGTGGTAATGCGCGGATTGCGACTGACAGATAGATTAACGTCTACTTCCATCGTCAAGTTTTGAAAATGACTCACGGCCTTCTCGATTTTCTGAGTGACGTACTCGCGAATGGCATCGGTGATGTCAATATTCTTGCCTTGGATAACTAGCTTCATATTTGCTTCTTCCCGCTGATGGTTCCGTTTTCAAAAAGCGCGAGGCTCGATCGGTCTCGTTTGCCTTTTTTCGTCGCTTTTTAATGCAGATGAGGAAACGGGGCGGGCATTACCGCTTCCGTCGAACACAACTTCCAAGGTTGTCTGTGTGAAGGAATATTTGCTTGCAGACTCGTTGGTGTCCCTTCCCCCATATTGTATGCTGCGAGGCCGTTACTCTCTCTCAACCGTTAGAATCCTTTGCATTCCTTGATGATTTGTGATTTTATTTGGGTGATATTCGTTGGATTTTTATGTAAATCCCTCTTGATTTTGAACCCCAACTCACCTAAGAAAAACTTGCGCAGATTGCAGTACTTTTGTGTCACCGAACCCGTTTCGTATACGCTAGCTTTGGGTTGGCAGCGGCGTTGGATGAAAGATCGCCGCCGCGATTCGAACTTAGCAGATATTCTCCTACTGCTCGAACATCTCCCGGTCTATACCCTCGGCCAGGGGTCGAACCGCGAGTTTCTCCAAAATGCCGATCGCATCACGGGGGTGGAAGTTCACCAGATCGAACGAGGGGGAGAAGTGACCTATCACTGTCCCGGTCAATTAGTTGCTTACCCGATTTTGAATCTGCGCCATTACCGTAAAGATTTGCATTGGTATTTGCGGCAGCTCGAAGAGGTGATTATCCAAGTGCTGGCACATTACGGACTTCCCGGCGAGCGCATTCCCGGCCTGACTGGAGTTTGGGTGGAAGGACGTAAGGTTGCAGCGATCGGGGTTAAAGTCAGTCGTTGGGTGACCATGCACGGATTTGCCCTTAATGTTTGCCCCGATTTACAGGGATTTGAATACATCGTTCCCTGCGGTATCTCCGATCGACCTGTGGGCAGTATGGCTCAGTTTCTACCAGAAATTACCTTTGAGGAAGTCCGTCCGATCGCTGCTCGCATCTTTGCGAAAGTTTTTGATGCCGAGCTTTTACCAGGAATCGGGGGGTAGGAGGTAGGGGAGGCTGAGGAAGAGTTTTGTGATTCTGGGTGTCTTTGCGTCTTCTGTGTTTCGAACTGTGAATTCCAACCCATTGGTGACAAGTTAAGGTCATCTCGGCATTGTCAATGCTGCAATATTTGGTCGAAAACCCGGCACGCGCGGGGGTCTCCCCCCAAACCCCCCGTTGGGGGACGAACGCCTCCCCCGGTCGCGCTCGCCGGTCGTTGTGCCCCTGCGTACAAGAGTCACATCGTTGAAACCCATTATATGACGGGGGTTTGAGAATTCAAGCCAGTCAACTTGACATGGGAGCAAATTGCTTAACTTGTCACCCATGATTCCAACCTCTCCCCTAAACCGATGCGGGCGTTCGGAGCGATCGTAATATTTATAGCGCTTCGTCATCAGTTTATTTACACAATCGATGAAACCGGCTTTTTCTATTTCCCATTTCCTGGTCGCGCTCGCCGGTCGTTGTGCGGTCACTGAGCTTGTCGAAGTGCCCCATTCCCCATTCCCGAACCCGCAAAACTTGTAACGAAAAGGGCGCGAACTGCTATAAACAGATTGGAGATCGTTGTTTTCGTGAAAACACGCAAGAACAAAATGCTCTTGTTGTAGTCATAAATATGCGATCGCATCTCAAGAAAATTGTAAAGACGTACGTAAAAATACGTATTTTTACTCAAAAGAGAGACAATTTTATTAACTTTATTAATAATAATTGACAGATAGCATTCTTTGTGAACGAGGTCGTATGTACAGAAAAGTAAAGACAATGTGCCAGATTAAATTCGGCATTTACATAAACCCTAAAGCTTCTCGCAAATTAAGCATCGTCAAGCATCTTTGAATTTTAGTCAACTTTCTAAAAAGTCGAACTTCATCAATTCGATCTTGCCCCAAAAGTCTTCGATTGGGATGTACGATTGGTATTCTTGACGATCGCAAAACAATATTGAAAGTTAATTTCGAAGTTCAGTTAAAGTACTGATGTCAGTTTTTCGAGATTCAATTAGTCTATATGAAGTGTGAAAGGCAAAGTTAAGGTTTAGTACTCTCAATAATATTTAAGTCAAAAACTTATTGAGTTGACAGGTTTCAAAAATCGAAGATCGGGCAATAATTATGAATATTTCCGAATCGAGCCAGCCTCCATCTTAAATGCTAGCAGACGATCTAGAATTTGTTTGCCGATCGTTTTTGTTGGACAGTCCAGGGCTGTGTATTATAACGACTTTAAATCGGGTTAAATAAACTCTAATTCCGATAAAAATAAGATCGTAATTTAGCTGAAGTTGACTGAATGCGATAAACGATCGTGAGAGCATTAACCCCTTACAGTGTCTCCATCGAAACATTATTTTCGATGAGATAGCGTTCTTTTTTTGGTACTAAGGACAACTAATTAACTCTGTGTATATAGCAATTCTCAGTCTTGTGAGGTACACCCAAATTCTATTTCCTATTCCCCATTCCCCATTCCCCATTCCCGAAAACCAGAAACTCTGTACTTCAACAGATTGATAACCGCTATATCGATATTTCGAGAGCGCGACATTCATCGTCGAACTCCAGGTCGTGCTGGCGGCAGTCAAACCTCAAATCTCGATACAATATACAATCGACCTATCAATAGATGTATTCAATCGATCGTCTATTAGAAGCCATAAAAAATTCAATTGAATTTTTTATGATTGCTATTTTATTTGTGCAAATGAAACCTGTGCGGATGAAACATGAAACGTAACAATTGGCGATGGCGGAGAAATGGGTTAGAGAAATCAGTTGACGTTCGCGAATTTTAGGGAAGCAGGCAACTATGTCGTTATTTGAAAAAGAACATTGGGATACCGCAGAACCCTCGATCGGGAATCGACTTAGACGAAAGCGACATCAAACGGGTCAAGAGTAACGTTCTCGGTACAACTCCATTTAGCAGCAGCACAAATGATGGTAAAACTCCCTCCGACCGTGGCACGGATGATGGCACGATTCAACCTGACAGTCTCCCGGATGGCCGCCGTTATCCCCCCATCCAAGGGACGATCGAAAATGATGTTCTCTACAGCGAAGAAGGACGAGACGACATCTAAGACCGCAAGGGTAACGCTCTACTACTCTTTGGTAGAAGTGGAAACGATATCCTCAAAGGGAGAATTGGAGATGACACCCTTGGTGGTGTCTCCGGTTGAAATAGCTTTAGAGGTGCGCCCAAAAGCGATTTTCTCGATGGCGGACTTAACCAAGACGCACTCGCGGGAAGGGAAGGAACCGATACCTTCGGCTTTACTTTCGCATAGGGCGAAGTGGGCATCGATACAATACTTTCAGCGGTGAACGATATCGGTAATGTGGGAGCGTAGGATGTGGCGATTGTCTACGATACCCACTCTAGCTTAGAGTACGATACCACCAGTGGTGAAGCTAGGGATAAAGAAACGATCGCGTCTTCGTTTACGTAAACCGGGTTTCAAAGAACGATCGCACCGCCTTTAAAACCCGGTTTCAGAAATGGGCCGATCCTACATGGTGACGAAACTCGATCCATCGATCGCGGTAGAATCGATCCCGTTCAACGTCGCCAACACTTCATTGGTACTCGCAACGGCGACGGTGGTATCGTTCCCCGACTGAGATACGGTTAACTGTGCAAATGTCAAGCCTCCGGTGAGTTCTACGATGTCTTCACCGACGACAAAATCGACGATCGCATCGATGCCTTTGCCCGTTGCCAAGATAAACCGATCGCTACCGTCGCCGCCAGATAGGGTGTCGTCGCCAGCATCTCCGCTGAGGCGATCGTCTCCCACACCGCCAAAGATGAGATCGTTATCCTTGCCACCGAAGAGGGCATCGTTTCCAGCATCGCCACTTAACGTGTCTGCCCCCTCATTACCCAAAACGATGTCGTTCCCCGCCCCGCCACAGAGGCGATCTTGTTCTCCATCGAGTCCAATGGCGATCGGGCTGCCGTTGCCACCGATGAGGAGATCGTTACCCTCACCGCCGCAAATCGTGTCGTTGCCCTTATCTCCATATAGGGTGTCTTCTCCCGCTTCTCCAAAGAGTAAATCCGTCCCTTTTCCTGCGGCAATAATGTCGTTGCCGTCTTCACCGTAAATCGTGTCGCTGCCGGTATTGCCCAGCATCGCGTCATTTCCGGCACCGCCAAACATCAAATCCCGATCGCTTTGGCCAGAAGCCGGCGCGCCGCTACCGCCAATGACCACATCGTTGCCGTCGCCACCGGAGAGGGTATCGTCGCCGAGATCGCCCCAAACCCAGTCGTCTCCAGCATCGGCATAGGCCAGGTCGTTCCCCTGTCCGCCTCGCAGCAGATCGTTATCGATGCCACCGGAGAGGGTATCGTTGCCGCCGTTGCCAAACAGTACGTCCCGTTCGACACCGGTCGATCCATCATCCGCGCCATCGCCTCCGACAATAATATCGTTGTTGCCACCGCCAAGCATGGCATCGCTACCGAGATCGCCGAAAATAACATCGGGTTCTGCATCCCCCATGAGGAAGTCGTCTTCGAGAGTGCCGAGTAAAAGGCGATCGTCGCTACTTTGCCGCAGTTGAACCAGTAGCTGTTCGATGTTGGGGAGAGTGGGTTTGACGATCGTATCGCAGGGGCAATCGTCTTCGGGAAGAGGGTTACCATTGCCACCATCGCCAGGATCGCCACCGCCATCGCCAGGATCGCCACCGCCATCGCCAGGATCGCCACCGCCATCGCCAGGATCGCCGCCACCATCGCCAGGATCGCCGCCACCATCGCCAGGATCGGTTTCCCCAGCAAACTCGAATGCCCCAATATCAGAAATTGTACTGCCGTTGAGATCGCCATCCTGAGGACGACTTGCCCCCCGACGATCGGTGGTTAGGGTCGTATTTGCCCCAGCATCGATCGCCGGACTGCCCGCCAGTAAGGGATGTACCAGTACCCCATCCACCAATTGCAGCGGCCCTAATACCGGATCGGCGAGGGTAATGCCAGGGGCGATCGGCGGTTCCCCAGGAGATTGCAGGTTGTTGCCTCCGTCGTTAATCGGGCGGTTGGTTTGTTGGTTGTTATTGAACGATACTCCCGTATTCGTGGAAGTATTGTTGGCAAAAATTGTATTCGCCACCGTTGCTAGGTTGTTGCTACCCTGGGCGAGGGCACCAGAGAACTCTGCTGAGTTGTTGGCGAAGGTGGTGTGGTTAATATTGATGGGGGCTTCGTAGACGGTAATTGCCCCGCCAAAGTTATTGGGGGCTTGGTTGCCCGAAAAAACGCTATTCGCCACCGTAGTGGGAGTTCGCATCAGCCACACCGCACCGCCTTGCCCTTCTGCGGTATTGTTGGCGAAGGTGGTATCGGTAATAGTTAACCCTTGATTTTGCGATCCGCCGTCGGTGAGGACGATAACTCCCCCGGCTTTGCCCCCTGCGCCGCCACCGGGAAGGGCTTTCGACTCGTTGCCATCGAAGGTACTGCCTTCAATAATCACCCGATCGCGAGGATCGGTAAACAGATAGGCTGCCCCCCCTTCTCCTCGGCCGCTATTGCCTTCAAAGACGCTATCGGTGATGCGAATCGTCCCGGAGGTAGCGGCATTATTCGTACTGGCGCGATCGGTATAAATTGCCCCGCCAAATCCTCGTAGGAAAGCGTTGGATTCTCCGGTTGCGAAGGTGGCCGCGAGGGTGTCGTTGTTGATGAAGCGGGAGTTTTCGACAATCGTTTCCCCGTTGAGGCTGTTAATTGCCCCGCCGTTGATACCGCGATTGTCGATAAAATCGGAGTTGGTGACGGTGAGTCGATC
>NZ_JADEXN010000150.1 GCF_015207075.1 Zarconia navalis LEGE 11467 | reverse complement strand
CGGGAAAACGAGAACTCTCCCCAAACAACAGATCGTTTCTACGCACGGGAGATTTAGGATTTATCAAAGATGGCGAACTGTTCGTGACGGGAAGATTAAAAGATGTCATCATTATCAACGGTCGAAACCACTACCCTCAAGATATCGAGTGGACGGTGGAGCAAAGCCATCCCTTTATCCGACCGGGTGGAACCGCCAGTTTCGCAGTGGAAACCGAAGGTGAGGAAAAACTGGTGGTGGTGGCGGAAGTGGAGCGCAGTTATCGCAGACCGCAAAAAATGGACGTGGATTCGACCGCCGTTTCGTCGGCTGCGGATGTCACCCATTCCAAAGAACTTCTGCGATCGATTCGACAGGCTGTGGCGAAAGAGCACGATCTGCTCGTTCATACCGTACTGCCGATCAAACCCGGTAGTCTACCCAAAACCTCGAGCGGGAAAGTGCAGCGTCATGCTTGCAAGCGAGATTTTATGGCACAAACCTTAAAAGTTTGGGAGAGTTAAACCGTTGCGAGGACTCAGATGACATTTCAAGAGACGCAAGTGTTTTTTGTTTCTACTCCTGCGAGCAAAGTGTTGGATGTCAATTCCAATCGATGTCAATTGCCGCTTCACACTGTTGCGATATCTTGCTTCGATCGGCTTGAGAAAACTAAAGTAACGATCTCGCATCGTCATATCGAGAGATATTTGCGAGCTACTCCTCGATCGTCGACGGGTTAGGTCTCAAGCCTTTTCTGGCGCGATCGCGAAGCCAAAAATAACCTTCGAGATCCTCAATCTTCTCGCCCTCGAGCGGCGGAAATTTTATATTCTAGAACCCTTGAAAACGGAATCACCCCCATGTCTGCCGAGCGAAAATTGTACGAAGGAAAGGCTAAAATCCTTTATCCCACCGACGATCGAGATATCTTACTCGCCTACTATAAAGACGATGCGACTGCCTTTAATGCTGCCAAACGAGGGCGCATCCAAGGCAAAGGCGAAATGAACTGTACCATTGCCAGCCACTTATTTCGATTGCTCGAATCTCGAGGTATTTCTACCCACTTTATCGATTGCCCCACACCCGATCGAATGCGCGTTCGAGCCGTCCGCATTATCCCCCTCGAAGTGGTCGTTCGCAACATCGCCGCCGGAAGTCTGTGCAAGCAAACCGGCTTGCCATTGGGAAGGGTGCTAAAATCTCCCCTGGTGGAATTTTTCTACAAAAACGACGAGCTCGGCGATCCTTTGCTGACGCGCGAGCGCCTGCTGATGATGGAACTAGCAACTCTCGAACAAGTCGAACGGTTGCGAGAACTCGCATTGCAAATTAACCAAATTCTCTCGGACTTTTTCGCCACCTGCGAAATTACTCTTGTAGACTTTAAACTGGAGTTTGGTTTCGATGGTCGAGGAAACATTATCCTCGCAGATGAAATCAGTCCCGATACTTGTCGCCTGTGGGACCGAACCCAAACCGACCGAGATCGTCGAGTGATGGACAAAGATCGTTTCCGTCAAGATTTGGGTAATGTAGAAGCAGCTTACGAACAGGTACTACAGCGAGTCCTGTCAGTGGTAGGCTGAACAAGTTCGACCGTAAGCGGTTCGGAGATCGACGAGATCGATCGTTCTCAAAAGGGAACCTAGAGCGATCTCGCCCCGTCAGACCGATCCGCATGGTGTGTGGAGGAAAGTGAAAACGTGAGTAGAATACAAGGGTCTTCCGTCTGGGTTGCCACGATCGCTGCCTCGACGCTATTGGCTTGGTCTGGGATAGCCCAGGCTCGGACAACCGATGCACCTAAACCCTCTCGGGGTCAGCTCAAAGCTAAGATCCAAGATCGAAAAGATGAGATCGAGTCAAAGTCGCCCGTAATTTCCGAACCGAGGGACTTGTTGAATTCCCCAAAATCGGAATCTCTCGCAGCGAAGCCAGAAACCCCTATCGAAGACATTGAGGGTGCGATCGAGCCATCTATCGAGGTGGCATCGGACACTGAAGACTCCTCGAAGGTCATTCCCCAAGTTCCCGTATCCGAAATCGTCACCGAGGAAGACTCTCCCCAGTCTGATGTTTTATCGGTCGCTTCGGAGGATACCGGTTTGGGACTTGACACAGGGTCAAGTCAAGCTGACCCACCCATCCTCGAGACTCTCCCTCTATCCGAAGAGATCCTCTCCCAAATTCCAGACGAGTCGCAACCGCAAGTCTTAGTTGCCGAAGTGGAAATTCGCGGCGAAATCGAACCCGTGCCGCCAGAACTCGAAAATATTGCCTACGATGCGATCGTCACCGCACCCGGTCGTACCACCACCCGCGCCCAACTCATCGAGGATACCAATGCCATCTATGCCACGGGCTTTTTTGCCAATGTAGAACCTCTCGCGGAAGAAACCCCTTTAGGGGTGCGAGTGGTCTTTGTTGTCGAATCCAATCCCGTGGTGACGAACGTAACTGTTCGGGGCAACGAAATTCTCACCCAGGAGAAAGTCGATGAATTTTTCAGCGACCAATACGGACAAATTCTCAACTTTCGCGATTTCCAAGATGGAATCGACAGACTCAATCAGTGGTACCGAGATGCAGGGTACGTTCTGGCACAAGTAATCGATCCGCCTCCCATTGTGGAAGAAGGGACGATTTCTCCCCCGGCAGTCGCCCCTGACGGCACGGTCACCCTAGAAGTCGCCGAAGGGGTCATTGAAGATATTCAACTGCGCTTCCGCTCGGAGGATGGAGAATTTGTCGATCCCGATGGTAACCTCATCGAAGGTCGCACTAAGCCCCACATCGTCACCCGCGAAATGCGATTGAAGCCGGGGGATGTATTTAACCGCGAGGTACTTCTCGAAGATTTGGGTCGCATCGTCCGTTTGGGCTTGTTTGAAGATGCCGAGTTCTCCGCCGAACCCGGAACCGACCCTCGCCAAGTGGTGTTGATTCTCAATGCTACGGAAGGGAGTTTCGGATCGTTTAATTTTGGGGGCGGTTTTAGCTCTTCAACCGGCTTCTTCGGTTCGGTGGGGGGTGAGTTCCTCAATATCGGCGGCAATAACCAAAGACTCGGAGGAGAAACCCAAGTGGGGACGCGAGGAACCTTTTTCGATCTTCGGTTCACCGATCCCTGGATTAGTGGCGATCCCTATCGGACGTCTTATACGATTAATGCGTTTCGCCGGAGATCGATTTCGTTGGTGTTCGATGGCAGCGAGAATGGCGATCGACGGGAAATCGAATTAGATAACGGCGATCGACCTCGAGTGCAGCGATTCGGCGGTCGAGTAAACTTCAACCGTCCCCTGTCCGACGACCCCCTATCGAGATCGGAATGGGTGGCATCGTTAGGTCTAGAATTCCAAAACGTGTCCATTCGCGATGGAGATGGGGACATCGAACCGCGAGACGAAGAAGGCAATCAGCTAGCTTTCAACGATGACGGAACCGATAATTTGCTCAATTTGAGATTTGCGATTTCTCGAGATCGACGAAACAGTGCCCTCCAACCGACATCTGGGTCTTTCTTCACCCTGAGTAGCGACCAATTTATTCCCATCGACGGCATCTTTTTTAACCGCGTGCGCGGTAACTTCAACTATTACATTCCAGTACAAATTACCGATTTTGATGAAGGACCTCAAGCCCTCGCTTTTAACCTGCAAGCGGGGACGATTGTCGGAGAACTTCCTCCCTATGAAGCCTTTGTATTGGGTGGGACGAATACGGTACGCGGATTTGAGGAAGGGGATTTGGGAACCGGACGCACTTTCGCCCAAGCGACGATCGAGTATCGTTTCCCCGTGTTCTCCGTTGTGGGTGCGGCTTTATTTGTCGATGCAGCTACCACCTTCGGCTCTCAGGACTCCGTGCTTGGAGAACCCGGTGTCGCGCGCCGCAAACCCGGTGAAGGAATCGGCTACGGCTTTGGCATCCGCGTCCAGTCTCCCATCGGCCCGATTCGGATCGACTTGGGATGGAACGATGAGGGGGATAATCGCTTTCACTTCGGTCTGGGCGAACGATTTTAGGAGGGTGAGTGTTGCATGACGCTTACGTGCGACCCCTTTGAGTTCGAGCAAGCCTAAACGAGCGTCTTTTGGCCAGCAGATGAAAGGAGAAATCGGGGTCATCCCCCACACCTAAATCTTTTGTGACAGCACGGGGTTTACTTAATTCACTCACACCTAAATTCTGACCTGGGAACTTCAATTTCCGACCCAATCTTGCGAGCAAATTATCAGTGGTAGGATGGTGGGGTCTCGATCTTCGCCAGGCTTATTGAGTAAAACAAATACAAAGCGTTAATATAGCCTCCACATCTTACTCGGTGCGGTCGAATATATTCCCTTTACCTTGATACCCTTTATGGCTCTTGCTCTTGACTCTCATCGTCCCGCTCGACGCAATCGGCAACTCAGCTCGACGCCTTCCCAACGGCACTCCAAAGTAACTCCGATTTCGCCCGATCGTCGTTCTTCTGTGGCGGGATCGATTGCGACGGCAGACTCACTTCCCCGCAGGAGTAGAGCCAAAGCAACTCCCGTGGGGAAGCAACGTCGATCGACTTCACCCAAGCAAGTAGTCGCATTTCAACAAAGAACCCAACAACAGCCTGTTTGGTTACGATGGCTGAGTCTCTTGCAGCGGAGTTCGTCGGCTCTGGGGTTTTTCTTGGTCGCTGCGACCTTAGTCGTATATGGTAGTACGGTGTATTCTCAGCAGCGATGGGATGCGGCATCAGAACAGTTAGACGACCTCAGACGAGACGAACGGCAGTTTTTAGAAAAGATGGAATCCCTCAAACAGCAAGTCGCCGAACAAACAGCAACATCTCAAACCGGTCTGGTAGTTCCCAAGCGAGAAAACTTCTTGTTTTTGAAACCCGCATCGGCGCGTCCGGCTCCAAGAAACTCCGCACCCGTCTCTAGATCTGGAACCTCTGAACCTATGGGGTACTAAACTTGGATGCGGGCGCGATCTCGGTTAGGTTAAATATCTCAAACGATCCCCAGTTCGTGTCATTCTAAGTTGAGTTCCACAGAAAATTTCCCGAGCTAATTCTCGATCGACGTACGGTTTGTGGCTGCGAATTCGAGCAATATTCTAGGGAGCGATCGAGATTACCAGCTTTTAGATCGAGCACAAATGAGAAAGACGAACAGATTTGGGAAGCGCGCGGGGACGGCGAGAAGAGCCGTCGAGAATCAAGCATCGAGCCGCCGCTTAAACTCTCTACGTCAGGATCGCTCTTCTAGAAACAAGCGCAAAGACCAGACGGGTGGAGAATCTCGCTCGAGCGAACCCGTTTTGCGCTTCGAGAAACCTATTTCTTCCCTTCGAGAGTCCCAACGGCTCCGTCAGCCGTATCGTTCGCATCAAAACGATCGAGAGTCCTCTGGGATCGAATCTCATTCCTCACACCCTCAAACGAGCCTCGCTCGACCTTCCCGATTCCGGCTCGTCCTCGTCTGGAGCATTTTGATTGCTGGAGGGCTGGTACTGATGGCAAATGTATTTGACCTGCAAGTGGTACGCTCGAATCAGCTACAACAAATGGCTCGGACTCAGCAGCAAAGCCCCATGCCAGCATTTGTACCCCGACGCCCGATCGTCGACCGTCAAAATAATATCCTCGCCGTCGATCGCCCAGTCTATAGTTTGTACGCTCACCCCACGCTATTTCGGCTGTCCCATGAAGATATCGCCACAGAGTTAGCCCCCATCTTAAAACGTCCGGTGGATGAGTTGGTCAAAGAACTCTACTCGGGACCGAGTGGGATTCGGTTGACCGATTTTCTCAGCGAAGCGACCGCAGGCGAAATTCAACGCAAATGGATTGATGGATTGGAGTTCGTCCATCATTCAGCTCGTCACTATCCGCGATCGGAATCCGTTGCCGAAGTCGTAGGATACGTGAATTTTGATGGTGAGGGACAAGCTGGAGTCGAGTTGAACCATCAAGATGAACTCAAACGCTCCATTGAGGAAATCAGTCTAGTCGATGAAGAAATCGGACCCATCGATCGGAGCGCTCGTCACTTTTTTCAATTAGACGACCTCCGGCTCAAACTAACCATTGACAGCCGTTTGCAACGATTAGTTCGCCCCGTTTTAAATGAGGGAGTCTCGAAATGGGGTGCTAAACGCGGAACGGTCATGGTGATGGACGTGCGAGATGGTTCGCTGCTTTGTTTGGTTAATACGCCTTCCTTCGATCCGAATCGGTATTTCGATGCCGATCTGGCGAGTTTGAAAAACTGGGCTTTAACGGATCTCTACGAGCCTGGCTCGACGTTCAAGCCGATCAACGTGGCGATCGCCCTAGAAACCGGTGCAATCCAACCTAACAGTAGCTTTTACGACCCCGGTCAAATTTTTGTCGATGGCTGGCCGATTGGGAATGCGGGACGCGGCGGATTCGGTCAGATCGATGTGGCTGAAATTATCAGCGTTTCGAGTAATGTCGGCATGGTTCGGATTATGGAGCAAATGTCCGCTTCCGATTACTACGACTGGTTGGAAAAGCTCGGACTGGGGGAAACCTCTCAAATCGATCTACCCTTTGAAATTCCCGGTCAACTCAAATCCAGAGAGCAGTTTGTCGGCTCTCCGGTGGAAGCAGCCACCACGGCTTTCGGTCAGGGGTTTGCCATCTCTCCCATCCAAATGCTACGCCTGCAAGCGACACTGGCTAATGGTGGCAAGCTGGTGGTTCCACATACCGTTGACGGTTTATTTGATAGTGAAGAACGACCTCACTGGCAGCCAGATTTACCTCCTCCCCGGCAGGTCTTTTCTCCAGAAACAGCTGGGAGTGTTTTGGAGATGATGGAACAAACCGTAGAATCGGGAACGGGGCAAGGTGCTTATATTCCGGGATATCGCATTGCGGGTAAGACGGGAACCGCTCAGAAAAGTACTGCCGGTGGTGGATACTCCGACTCGGCGATCGTTACGAGTTTTGTGGGAATTCTTCCTGTCGAATCTCCTCGATATGTGGTGCTAGCCGTGGTAGACGAACCCAATGGGGGATCGGGTGGAGAAGTTGCCGCTCCCATCGTCAAGTCCGTGATGGAAATTCTTATTGGTATCGAGGGAATTCCTCCAGCTGAGTTGGAGTAACATCAGTTTTGGATAATACTGTTTCCGGTGAGGGTGGGGAATGGGGAATAAAGTACCTTGCTTGCGAGCGAGGAGATTCACCCCAGTGCGATCGGCTCGCTCTCAAATTTCCAACAAGTCCGAACATCCACCAGAGTTAGCATTTGGAGCTGTGACTTAACCAAAACTGAGGTTGGAGTAAGAACGAGTTCGGTTCAAAAATATTGAACCCGCTTCCATCGTAATCTGGTAGAAACGGGTTGAATACGTTAGCCAAATTTGCCTTTCAACGGTTCGACTACAGGGATTTTTCCATCACGGTTAATCGATCTACAGGAGCTTTGTCTATAACGCGTTGACTTTTTGGAGGAAGAATTTTAGCGGGAACTCCAACCGCTGTTGCACCAGCGGGAACATCACACAGTACGACGGCATTAGCCCCAATTTTTGCGCCATCACCGATCGTAACGGGGCGAACGATCTTAGCTCCAGCACCAATATCGACGCGAGCGCCAATTTTTACGCCACCCACAATCGTCACTTGCTGAAAAATCATGCAATTCGGTCCGATGGAAACGCGAGGATCGATGATAATGCCATTGGGATGAAGTAGTCGCAGTCCGCCAGAAAATTTCCAATTTAGCGGAATTTCAGCCCCACTTACCACACTCCAAAACCGATATTGGAGTAAACCGATCGCTTTCAAAGTTGCTCCTATCGCTCCACCTCGACTTTGCCCTTTTTGATATTGCCGAATAGATTTGAGGAGTTGGCGACTGGGATCCCACCAACGTCTTAGTTCTTCTCTGGTCCAGTCTGGCTCGGTCGCTAACATGGTTGATGTTGGTATTTGAGATCGCATCGAGTGTTGATGACTGTGACTGATAAACTGCATAGTAATAAGTAATACCTGAATCTTTAGGACTTTTCATATAATTCTTACTCTCCTCAAAGATGACATCTAATGTCACTGTCGAGAGTGAATCATCTCGCTATACAACAGGAACACAGCCGCTTGAAAGCCATGTTTCCAGTGAAAGAGAAATGTTGGAGGAATTACAAAACTAATAGCTAGCAGAGCCGTATTACTCTGTCACATCTGCGCTATAGATTAAAAGAAACTACAACATCAGTAGAGCACTCGATCGAAGTTAGGTGTTATAACTATCTTCAGCTTTAATGATAGTCTATACCTCAAATATTTTTATTTAGAACGAGTCAAGAAGTTTCTCATTCACATAAAGTTTGCGTGAACTCCTCTCGTATACTTAGAGTCGGTTGAGAGTTCGTACCAAATTTGGTTAGCTTAGAGCTGCTTTCCATAAAACGTCTAATACCAAATCCGGTTATGAGAACCCACTTATTCAAGCCGCCATAAATTCTTGAAATAAAAGGGTTTAGCCTATTGTTATAAAGGGGGTGTGGCAATCGGATTTAGTATATAGCGATTTGCGCTCGTGTATTTACACTTTTGTGCCAGGCAGGTATTTTCCGTTTCCCGTTTCCCTGTTCCCTGTTCCCTAAAAACTTTAGCTTGTAACTATGCCAGCGCGAATCGCTATAAGTACTCTGTATGATTTAATTCTGGCTTTTTGGTATCCAGTTCAAAAAGAGCCGAACGAACTCGGGGGTTCATTCGGCTTTTTTTCCAATGGGAATAAATGCTATGGATGCAAAAATATCTTACTCTACGTATCTTTCCCGAACCATACTCACGAGCTACTCATGACCGTTTTGAGGCTCATTCGGTCCGGCAACCATTTGTAAAACAAAGGGTTGACCATCCTTATGGTGATACTTATCTGCCCAATGCCGAACGATTTCATCGAGTTCCCCTAGAGCATCTTCCATGCGCTCTTCGGGAATATCCAACTCTTCCAAAACGCGCATGGTTTGCGGGGTTCGCTGTGCCCAGTCGCGCATCATTCGGAAGTAGCGAGCGGTATCCTCCACCATGATGTAGGTTCGCTCTTCCTCATCGGCTGGAGAGTAAAATGCGCGAGTAAGGGCGTAAAGGGGCATTCCCCAAGGAGAATCGACTCGACTGACGGTTCCCGAATAAATTAACCGACGCTTGATATGTTCGGCGAGAGCCTCGCTCAAAGGCATCCGTCGTTCGGGCGGTAAATCTTCCTGAGATCGAGTATGCAAAAACTCAATTAACTCCATGAACTGGAATGAGTTGATTGCTTGGGCATCCGATAGATTGTCTGGCAGCTTGCGCTCGAGTTGTCGTTTTTCGTCTGAGGTGAGGCTCGTCCCAGCGATGCGAGGCTTTCCTGGCATCCAAGGGTATTTTTCCAACCAGACGTAAGGAAACTGAATCAGATAGCGCGGTTCTTGAGAACCGAGCATCTTCAGCAATTTACCTTCGGTGAGTGCTTGTCGGACTTCTTCAACAATGACCTTCACCCGTCTGGGTTCGATATGGTGCAAGTGCCCCGTCATGCGAAGATTTTGCCCTTGCTCCAAATAGGTCATGTAGATCGCGCACTTGGCTGCTGTCGCCGCCGCATCCAAGAAAGCGCCATGCCGATGACCGCTCGTTCTCATGGCACTAAAAGCCAGATACAGTAAGATCTGATCCATCGCACTGGGGCTAAGGCGTTCGATCAAATCGACATCGTTACTCATTAAAGTCCCCAAATCTGCTTTTTTGGGAGGTTTCACGTCCCCCTCCATGTAATCT
>NZ_JADEXN010000149.1 GCF_015207075.1 Zarconia navalis LEGE 11467 | reverse complement strand
CTTAGACTTGGCTGCTGGCGAGTCGGCTCCCGTGGCTTTGACTGCTCCTGCTATCAACGGCTAATTTAGAGACTCTCTAGATTAGGCTTTGAGAATAAGGTCTAAAGTTTAAAAAGCGCCCTCCCCGTTTCGGGGAGGGCGCTTTTTATTGGGCGCGCGCTCCCTCTTACGAATTTATAGCTAAGCGCATTGCAGGCGCGGACAATAAAGATTAAGGTTGAGTCTTCGTAATATCGGGTAGGGGTCAAGCGCGCAGCCATGCCGAAGGCTATACGGCCGTTGACCCCTACAGTATCTATTGTCCAAAATTGAATGTCCTAAACCCTTTGCGCGCAGCTATACTTTGGCAGCGGCGACACCACCGTTCTCGGAAAACCCATCACCTCAACCCACCAACTCCGCAACCGAGTAAACTATCGGTGCGATCGCCAGTGCGGGCAAGAAAGAAGCCACCCGAATTTGAGTCACTTCGAGCAAGTTCAACCCCGTGCCGATAATCGTCAATCCCCCTACCCCCGTGGCGAGTAAAATACCGGGGTTATTAGCTGGGTCTGCCAGCATCCCGGCGAAGGCCCCCGCCCCCAGGGAAATACCTCCCTGATACAGGGCAATAATTATCGTCGAAAATCCCACGCCGATGCCGTAACTGCCAGCCAGGGCAATCGAGACAATACCATCCATGGTGGCTTTGACGTTCAGCAGCGCCGCATCCCCTGTCAGACCGTTATTAAGGCTGCCGATTAAGGTCATCGGCCCGACGCAAAACAGGACGCTAGACGCAACAAATCCTTCTGTAAACCGTCCCTGACCGCGAAAGCGCTTTTTGAGGCGATCGCCAACAGTCGTCAATCTTTCTTCCAACTGCCACCATTCTCCCAAAATCCCCCCAGCGATCGTCGCCAGCAGCCCTAAGATCGCGCCATTTGCCCGTCCGGCTTCTATCTCGACGAGGCGATCGGCCATGCCCAAACCCAGCCACAGTGTCAGCAAGCCGATGCCTTGGGTAATAATTCGCTGCATTTTTCTCGGCAGGCGGTGTTTGAGAACTAAACCCAGAGTCGTCCCGACGAGAACCGTCAGAATATTGACCCAGGTTCCACTTGTTTTCGCCCAGAAATCTAGCGTCATCTAATTTTGGCGGCACCCGCCTTCGTCTTTAGCCATCCTGACTATACCGGTGAAGGGGCAGAACCGGCGTAGAGAAAGTGTTGTTCGAGAGGATGTCCCGGTGGCAGTACGGGATGGTTGAAGGTGCCGACGAACTCCAAACCGATGCGCTCCATCACCCGGCGCGATCGCCGGTTTGCCGGTACGGTAAAGGAAACGACTTGGGGTAACTGAAGTTGGGTAAATCCATAATTGAGTACGGAAGCGGCCCCTTCGGTGGCATATCCGTTGCCCCAATAGTCGAATGCCAACCGCCAGCCAATTTCCACACAGGGGGTGAAGGATGCCTCGAAGCGCGGTACGGATAAGCCGATAAATCCGATAAAGGTTTGGGTGGAGGCGAGTTCGACAGCAAACCAACCAAATCCGCGATCGCGAAAATCATTTTCGATGCGATCGACCAGATCGTTGTTTTCATCGGCCGATAACAGTCCGGGCATATATTCCATCACCCGAGGATCGGCATTGAGTTGGGCAAACGGCGCGCGATCGCTTTCTTGCCATCGCCTTAAAATCAGCCGGGATGTTTGGATTTTATCCACATCGATCCTCCGAATAGTTGAATGGATTGAGTTCTATAGCGCAACGCACGCTCGTGTATTTACACTTTTAACGAAATAAGCATTTTCCATTCCCCGTGTCCTACCCTTGTCCGAAACTTCTTATCCCGAACTGACCTTAGATAGACTGGGGTTTTCGCACCATTGGCACGATCGCGGCAGCGGGACCGAACTCGATGGTGCCTGTCGCCTCAAACCCATGCCGCGCGTACAGTGCTGCACTCTGCGGACTCGAAGCCTCTAGATACGCGAGTTTCTGTTCGCGATCGCAGGTTGCCAGTCCGTGGCGCAAGAGTGCAGAACCATATCCCCGACTCTGATGGATTGGATCGGTGCCGAGTATCGATAAATACCAATGAGGTTCTTGGGGATGATAGTCGCTCATTTGCCCAACTCTGTCAAAAAGTATCTCTCGATTGCTCGCAGGGACGGAGTTTCCGAGCAGTGCCACCAGCGCTTCTTCATCAACTCCAATACCGGGGGGAAACCAAAGTGCTGTCGCCCGAAATTCATCAATGCAGTACGCAGTACCCGAATCGAAAGCCCGATCGCCGAAAATTTTGACGAACTGAGGAAAGTGTTCGAGATACTTGTCAGAAGTGGGGTAAATCCAGCGCGCGATGGGATCGCGACTAAATGTGAGGACGAGCTGGCCAATGCATTGCTCTGCTTGGGTATGAGTTACCGTCCGAATTTCTGGAGTCATCACGATCGCACCTCAAATTTGGAATAGACCACTATTATGCCAAGAATATTTATATGTCTGCGGGATGTCTGCGGGGCGGATATCGAACGGTGGTGACAGTTCGCGATCGGAGTAAGATGTTTGCCCGAACGATCGAAACGTTCTCATTTCCGATTGACGAAGTACCACTCTATCTCTAAGACTTTAAGCTTCGATCGAACTCGAATCTTTGTCTAATTTCGTCCCACAGCGTTTACAAAAAATTGCATCGGCATCGTGACTCGACCAACCGCAACTCGAACAGGTGTTTTGGATATAATTTGCAGTTTTCAGCAGTTGCTCGATCAGTTCTTTCAACTGCCAAGGAACGATCGCCACTCCAGTAATAATCATCAGCAACGTCAAGCACCGTCCCATTTCCGATAGTGGTGTTACATCTCCAAACCCAACGGTGGTCATCGTCACCACGGAGAAATAAAAGGCATCGAGAAAGTTACGAAATAACTCGGGATTTTGGGGATGCTCCACTTGATACATTAATCCCGAATATATAAAAACAATTGTGAATAGAGTGAATAAAATTTTGGATAAAATTAGACCGTCTTCAGTGGTAATTCTAAAAATAGAAAATTCTAGCTCTAAAAAGCGAATTAAACGCAAGATTCTGAACCAACGAAAAATTCTAATAAATAATGTATTTCCCAATCCAAAAATAAATGGCAAAACAACAAATAAATCGATAAGAGCGTTAAAACTAAAAAAGAACTTAATAGGATTTTCGGCAACTCCCAAGCGAATTAAATATTCGATCGAGAACAAAATCACGATTGCCAAATCTAACCGCTTGAGCTGAATTAAAATTTCATCTGGTAGTGTATAGGTTTGAGCTACAAAACCCAACGCAGATATCAAAATCAAACCCAGAATTGTTAAAGAAATCGTGCGACCCACTGGGGTTTCGATATCTTCTAGATAAAACGCAATATCTTTGCGGGTTAGCATGGGCTAAAAAAGACAAAAGCTCGATGAGTGCTGCTAGTCGTTCACCACAAAAATGATGATGGGTCATTTTGTCTGGAGAATCCCGCGCCTGGTTCTCCAGACCGAACGGGGTAGGTAAAGGGGCGCTATCCCAACGCGATCGCGCATCATTGCGGTGGAGTACTAGTTTGCCATAGAAACGCAGCGGGTACTGCGTTCTATCCTACAAATTCAGCTCAATGACCGGTGGGCGATCGAGCAATACTAGCGCCCAAACGCCTCAACATCGCGGGCAGAGGGTTGAGCGGCGATCGCTCCCGGTTTAGTCGCCGTCAGCGCCCCCACCGCACAGGCATAGGTAACCGTTCGCTCGATCGTGGCGGCATCAGATAATCCCTTATAACCGTTGCGACAAAGTTGATGGAGCAACCCAGCGACAAATCCATCCCCCGCCCCCGTGGTATCTTCAACTCGGACGGGAAATGCATCGACCCGACCGGCAAAATCGTTCAAATAGTAGGAACAACCCTGCTCTCCCAAGGTGACGAGAACGCCCTCCACATCGTTGAGGCGAAGGGCGATCGTCTCGGCATCCGTCGTCGAGAAAAGCCATTGGGCTTCCTCTTGGGAGAGTTTGACAAAATCCACCCGGCTCATCATTTGCCAGATGGTGCGTTCTCCTTCGGCGCGATCGTTCCAGAACACCGGTCGCCAATTCACGTCTAGAAAAATTTTAGTATAGTAGCGATCGGCCAGTTCCAGAGCGCGCTCGATCGCCCTGCGGGTTTTGGGATACGCCATCTCCAAGGTTCCCAAAACCAAAAACTCTGCTTCGGCAAACAACGCCTCAGGCAACTCCTCTGCCTGCAAGCGGGTATCGGCAAACTTATCCGTGGGTAAATCCCCAAACCCGGCAAAAATACGATCGCCATCGTTCGAGCGCAACACGTACACCTGCCGCGTTGGTGCCGTGGGATGGCGCTGTACCCCTGTTATATCCACACCAACCTTAAGCAACAGATCCACCAACTCATCTCCAGGTCGATCGTTCCCGATACAACCCACAAACCCAGCCGACGTGCCTAACTTCACCAAACCACAAGCCACATTTGCCGGAGCACCACCGGGATAGGGAGTCCAGGACTCAACTCGTTCGATCGGTTCTCCTGCTCGATCTGCGAGGCAGTCGAACAAAATTTCACCCAGACAAAGAACGCGAGGATCGGTCATATTAATTGTCAATCTGCAATTTTGATTTTGAATTGTAAATTGAATACTCGATTTGTCTTTGCCAAGTCAAGGCTTTTGATTCCCCTTCCCTCCAAAGCTGGGGTAATCTGCGACCTTACCGGAGTTCGTTTTTCGACCTCACAAAGTTGCGAATCGAGCGTGTCGGGTGAAAACACGCTAGGATCGATCGCAAGTGTTCTCTCCTAAGTACCATCACTCATCATGTTCTTCGACGAGTTACAACCTATTTTCCAAGAATTGACCCGAGAACCCATTGCCTTCCTGGGTGGATTCTTTTCTGGAACGTTCCAGCTCAATCTTGGAGAAGATCCGGTCAAAAGCTGGCTCGACGAACAAGCCGGTTCGTCGTCGTCATCCTCGACCTCTTCAGGTTCTCCAAATTTGAATAACGGTCGCAGCAACGGACCGCAGACGATTTCGATCGACTAAACCCGCGCGCGGCAAATCTTTCGACAACCCGATAAACGACCCACCCCAAACATGAATTTGGGGTGGGTTACACGATCTTATCCGTTAACCAACCGAGAGACTGACTTTCAAAGTGCGTACCCGTGTGGGTATAGCAGTCGCCACGACGGTTAGGACAGTCCAATCTCACACAAGTATCTCTCTTCCCCAGCATTCCCTTGCGTAGGCGGCTGACGCGGGGTCCGATCGCAGCTCACCTTCACCAGTGTTTTAATTCATGTGGCGGTTGCTATATCTGTGGGAATCAGTGGTTTAAATCCAAGTCCCGGCTCTATGGGAAGCGGTATTGTACCGTTGGTGACATCGGGTGCTTTGCATACATTGGGTTGAATGTAGTCCCACAGGTAGAAGCCGTGTGCGTCGTTATTGCTCGGTAGCGTGGCAGCACAGTGAACGGCAACGGTAATCCCAACAAGGGTTTCCAGACTTGCTGTCATCACGCAATTGAGTCCCTCAGTGGCAGCATATGAAGCGATCTCGCGCGTTCGATCGGGCCCTCCCAATATCTGCGACTTGAGGATGAGACGATCGACTGCTTGGGCATTTAGAATGGCTTCGAGTTCAGTTTTTGTATTTCCCCAGCGATCGGCCGCGATCGGGATTATCTTGCGGAGTTCTCGCAGACGATCGAGGTTCTTTTGGATGGGGATCGGTTCTTCGATGTACTCGATCGGAAATGGTTGAAACTTTTTGAAGGTGGCAGTGCAGTCGCTATCTTCCCAGGCTCCATTAGGATCGAGTCGAAGTCGAAGTGTAGGAAATGTTTTGGAAACAGCGGCAACTCGCTCGAAGTCGGCATTGATATCGCGAGAACATTTTATCTTCACAACGTCGATTCCTTTTTCAAGTAAACCGGCCACTCGTTCGATCGCTTTTTCTGGGTTAACAGCTTCGAGATAACCGTTAATTTTGACGCTTCTAAAGCACCTCGAACTTGACATAAAATCTGCCAGAGGCAAGTTTTTCTCGGCAGCGCGGGCGGTCAGAACGGCACTGATGAGACCATTTCGATATCGGGAGTTCGGGGAGCGTTCGTCTAGTTTTTCTACGAATGTGGGATCGAAGGGATCGAGACCCATCGTCAATCCCATCAGCTCCTCGATGACTTTTTCGGGAGAAAAATCAACATGAGGGGCCGGAGCTATTTCACCCCATCCGATCGGTTTTCCCGACTCTCTTGCCACCGCGACAATTACGCCGTACTTGGTTACGTGGCTTCCCCACGCCCACTGATAAGGACGAGCTAATTTGAGTTTGAGAGGATAAAAAGTAAACATCGATTATTTTATTTTGAGGCGATCGCGCGTATAACTTGGAGCCGATCGTTGACTCCCCCGGTCAGGTCAATTCAAGAATAATCTCATTTAACATCGAGCAATTGGGGACGATCGCTCCTCGATGCAGCATATGAATTTTTGTCAGATTTTTTCAACTATACTAACCCCATAAAGTCAGAGTGTATTTATCGGTATTGATGATGAAAATTCAAATTTCGCGAATCGGCGATCGCATCGTAACCAAAGCCCTGCTGGGAATTCTCGTCAGTATTGGGTTTTTCGCAACCCCTGCCACTGCCCAAGTGGACGAAGCGCAACTCGATGCTTTTGTAGAAGCCTTGCGGTTAGCTGCACCCCCAGATAGTCCCGATGATGGGATGTATAGCGATTGGCAAGTTTTACCCGGAACCCTCACTGGCTGGAGCGAGCAATGTCTCGGGGAATCCGTTACCCCCGAAGAGTTTGAAGCCGATGCCGAAATTGCCCGTCGTGTTGTGAGTTGTATCGCCGGGTGGCAGCTAGAAGAGCAATTCAGCGCTGTGGGTAACGATGATGCCGCCGTTCGCCGTGCCGCCTGCTGGTGGATGACCGGTGAAGCCACCGGATGCGACAATGGTTTCACTGCCGATTACGTGGAGAGCGTATCGGGGTTTTATCAGGAACAACTCAATTCCCAGGAACAATAAAAGAAATAATAAATAGGGCAAACAAGATACTCTCCTGAGAATATCCCATGGCTTTTATATCCCAAGGATTTCACGAAGCCATGGGTGAATTCCCGACAAATCGATCGTCACCTCATCTTCCGAGACGATATGTGGATTTATCCCGAAGACACGCGAGAATACCTGCAAAATGTTGAAGGATATATGCACGACAAGGATGATTTGATTAAAGATACGGACAAGAAAGCCGCTGCATAGCGCAAATGGTCAATTCAGGGGTAACATAGCGATTGTGAATCAGTCGCGTCTCTTGCTCTCTCCAGAACCTCGCGCGATCGTTTTGCTCGCGTTTGATTGACGATCCCTTTGAAATTTCTAGAGCCATCCAATTAGAGCTAATTCGGTTCAGCCTCGATCGACCTTGAGCGATCGTCCCGAATAGTGTAGAAATGTATACAATCTTCAATCTCTGTAAAAAACGCTTGGATTAAATGCAAACATACGCCCCTCCTTCTTCTCGATCGCCTTTTCCTGCCGCCCGACAGCCCTTGAGAGTCCTCGCATTAGGCGATAGTCTAGTCTACGGGTTTGGCGATCCCGAACGCGGCGGGTGGGTGGAACAACTGCGACGGAGGTGGATGTCGCCAGACAGTGGCGGTCACGTTCTCTACAATCTCGGTATTCGGGGCGATCGCACCCAACAAGTGGCTCAACGACTCGAAGTGGAATTTCACCATCGAGGCGAACTGAGAAATCGCGTCCCCGATTTGATGATTCTTTCTGTAGGAACTAACGATTCCCCTCGTTTGGGACGACCCAACGGACGAAACTATACCGATTTTGACGAATTTAAGACTGGGATCGATTCCCTGCTCGATCGTGCCGGCCAACTTTGCCCGATCCTGTTTGTAGGGATGGTTCCCGTCAATGAAGTAAAAATGCCCTTTTGGGATTGCTTTTACTACACCCACGCCGACCAATATCGCTACAAAGAAGCTACCCGAAAAGCCTGTAAGCAACGGCAGATTCCCTATCTCGATTTATTCGATCGATGGATGGAACGCGGTCAAGCGTGGCGATCGCGGCGATTGACTTCCGACGGCTTGCATCCCAATACATCCGGCTATCAATCCCTGCTCGAAGATGTACTAAGTTGGGAAGCACTGTCAGTTTATACCCGATCGACCAACCCATTTAATCCACTTCACTAGTCGTCCACCACATCGATCTCGGTAGATAGGCGTAGCGTCCCTGTGCCTACTCCGTTTGCTTAGAGTAACCGGGCGCGAGATTATCCCTACAAAATGACCCGTCATTATTTCTGTGGTGGATTCTAGGTTCGCAATTTCGCTAACCAGAACGGATGCTGCTGAAATGCGATCGGGGTCGATCGTGCAACGTAACAACTTTAAACTGACCCCACAACAAAAACGCGTAACTGCGGCAAAATAATACAGTAGGTCAAAACTGTGGCGGCCATGGGTAAGCAAAAAAAGACGAAGCTCAAATGGATTAAAGAAACCCTCGATCTCGACAAAGACCACAATTGGAAATCAGAACCGGGCAATCGGATCTTTGTCGCCGGACGGGGTGCTTTGCGCTTCGACGTTCCCCACAATTGGCACTTTCACCCCAAAGAGAACTCGTTCGAGTTTCTCGACAACAAGCCGCCAGACGATGAGATTCGTCTCGAAGCCTCTTTTAATTTACTGCCGCCAGCAGATTGGGCGGAATTTCCCCTCGCCCCCCTGTTACGTAAAATTCTCAAAGACGAAGAACGTGATGTCACCGATTTCGGCAAAATCGAGCATTTCAAGCGACAAACTGCCCGGTTCGTTTGGACGCAAATTGAATTTATCGATCCGGTAGAAGATCGTCCGGCTTATTCGAGAATTGCGATCGGTTTGGGTTCTGGGGTTCAGTGTTTAATTACGATGGATTATTGGGTTGAAGATAGCGAAATTGCGGTTCCAGTTTGGGATACGGCGATGAACTCCGTCGTTCTGGGTTTGTTCATCCGCGATCCGCGTAAGGGTTTTGCCTTTCCGGATTAGGTTGGTTGGGGAAAGGGCGAACGAGTGTCTATCGAAAATCAAGAATTTAATCTGATTCCATATTCGGAGAATGCCATCGTCGATCTTCGGAAAATCCGAGATTACTGTTTGAACTCAGAACATCCTACAGGAAAATATAAAGCGCGACTCTTCGTCTCAATTCTGGGAATGACTGCTGAAAATGCAGAAGATTTGCGTCGAGTTCTCCTAGAGCTTGTAAAAACTCATGAAGTTAAATTAGGACGATGCGATGAATTCGGACAGCGATATACATTAGATTTTGGTCTGGAATAGAATGGTAAAAGTGCCTTAATTCGCAGTGGATGGATTATCGAACATCAATCTCAAATTCCCAAGTTAACAACCTGTTATCCTCTTCAAAATCAGGAGATTAAATAATGACAATAAATATGCCTCAGTTATTTGATGTTGTTGCTTTAATTATCGATCTTCCAGAGTTCAGCCTCTGGCGCGGACAAGTGGGTACGATCGTCGAAGTGTTAGCGGGCGGTGCTGCTTTTGAAGTTGAATTTAGCGACCGCGATGGACAAGTTTATGAATCTGTAGGGGTACGACCGACTCAAATGATGGTACTTCGTTTTGAACCCGTATCTCCCAACTTTACACCGGCAATGGTTTCAGTGTAGAGACGATCGCACAGTCTATCTATATTTG
>NZ_JADEXN010000148.1 GCF_015207075.1 Zarconia navalis LEGE 11467 | reverse complement strand
GTTTATACGGGGCAGCGTCGGACAAATGGTGCCGTGCATGGCATCGTGAGGGGTGATAAACAACCCCGTGTGTAGGAACATCCTCACTAAGAAAATTGCCGCTATCCCCCAAATTGGGAAATTTGATAGATCCGCAGGTAACAGCCACACCAAGCTGCCGACCCACAATGTCAGGATAACTGAAGCACTAAAAATTCCGAGAATCGAATCGCGATGAGTTTGGAGTTGAGCTTCCATCGAAGCAATGGTGTTTGGCATCGGAGAATATCGTGATAATTTGGGTTTCTCTGCTGTTTTTTAGCTTTTTTGGCTTTATTAACATAGCTTTAGATTATTAATATAACTTTATAAAGTCTTCCTGAATAGACTGAGGCTTCTGACTCACTTCATCCATAAAGTTATGTCCGCACATATCAATTTTTGTTACGGGGGTCGGTTCGACTCCATCGAGCTTATCGCTTTGTCTAGTAAAGCTTATAGCCTCAAAGGTTTCCGAGCGCCTATAGCGATCGCTTGTTAAATCTTTTGTCAGGGTTATCCCCGATCGAGGTGAGTTGCGCTTCAATAATCACTACACCAAACCGATACGTTAGATATTTCGATCCTATTGTGGAAATTTAAGAACGATGAAGCGACCCTCACAGCTAGTTCGACTGATATTAGATTTTTATCGGGAGAACCCCACGGAGTTAGAGCAGCTCCAATCTCTCGAAAACGCTCAGGTTTTCCGGCGCTGGGGTGTGTGGTACATTCGCGTGTACGATCTCCAAAAAGCTGAAGCACTCTTGGACATTCGCTCTTTGCTCGAAGATCCGATCTTGCAACTGCGCCTGGCCCGAAAAATTAAGATTTTGGTCGGTCGAGATCTCTTTGCCCGATTTGCCGTCGGTTCGGACGAACCGATTACTCGCTCGACACAGCCGTTATCGCGCGATTGGTAGTATCGCGCGTGAAGAAGAGAAACAGCCCCGTCATGCAACGCGCTCTTCTACTAACGTTCTTGAAAAGAGACGCTTGTTAAGCGCGCGTCTGCTGCCAAACTTGTCTTTTAATTCACTCGAACCCGCACGCGAGGCGCGATATTCCTCTCTGGAAATCCTTGCGTTTGTATTAAAATATGCGCGGATCGATGACAATTCAGGGGATAATCTGAATACACATTCAAAACTGTAACGAGTTCAAGGTTGAAAGTTACTCGTCATTTCGATCGACATTCTATCTCCTCCCACTTTCGGGTCAAACGATTTCGGCGGGATGATGGGTTAGCCATCGTCCATCAATATTTGCCAGCCACCCCAGTGGCGATCGCCGATGTGTGGGTGCGCGCTGGAGCACTTGCCGAACCGGACGGTTGGTCGGGTATGGCACATTTTCTCGAACACGCGATCTTCAAAGGAACCGATCGTCTACCTCCGGGTGCTTTCGATCTGGAAATCGAAAATCGGGGTGGGACGACCAACGCAGCGACCAGCCACGACTACGCCCATTTTTTCATCGCGACAGCCGATCGATATTTCCAGGAGACCCTGCCCTATCTGGCGGAAATCTTGTTACACGCTTCCATTCCTGACGACGAATTTATCCGGGAGAGGGATGTCGTTCTCGAAGAGATTCGCCAAGCGAACGATAACCCCGATGGCGTGGCATTTGACGCGCTGATGGACACCATTTACCAGGTGCATCCCTACAAAAAACCAGTTTTGGGTGCAGTTGGCGAACTGCTCGAACGATCGCCTCAAGAAATGCGCAGTTTTCACCAAGCGCACTACCAACCCCAGAACATGACGGTTGTCATCACCGGTGGCATTCAAGAAGACTTAGCCCTAGAATCGATCGAGGACTGTTTTCGAGATTTTCCTTCACCCCCTTCCTGTCCCACCTCGCGCGTCGAAGCCGAACCACCGCTCGATTGCGTGCGCCGACGGGAATTGTATTTGCCCAGGCTAGAGCTGGCACGGTTAAATATGGCATGGATCGGACCGGGTATCGATGAGATTCATGATGCCTACGGACTCGATTTGCTGGCGATCGTGCTTGCGGGGGGTCGCTCGTCGCGCTTGGTTCGCCAACTGCGAGAAGAACGACAGTTCGTGCAGTGGATTACCGGAGATTTCTCCTTGCAGCGAGATTCGAGTTTATTGACCATCACAGCCGGACTCGAACCTGTTTATCTAAACACCGTTGAAGAGTTCGTCGTTCGGGCAGTCCATCAATTGCAAACAACCCCCATTTCCGAAGTCGAATTGGCTCGGGCAAAACGCCAACTGTGCAACGATTTTGCCTTTTCTACAGAAACCCCCGCTCAGCTTGCCGGTTTGTACGGATACTATCAAACTCTTGCAAACGCGGAGATAGCCACGCTCTATCCTCAGCGAATTCAAACATTTGAACCCGAAGAACTCCAGCAACTCGCCCGTCGGTACCTGCGTCGAGATTGTTACGCCATCACTATTGCCCAAGGAGAGTAGCCTGACGGGGAGAATTTAGAAGCGGACTTCAGAGTTCGGAGTTCTCAATTCTATAAGAGATGGGGAGAATCGCAACTCACCCATCGTTGGTTATCCATTGTCCATTCACTCTCCCTTGCTATCTCGACTTCCCCATCGTCGTTTCTTTCCATAGTGCTATAAAACCCCCATGACTTCGATCGCCAGGCCCACTTCCAGCGTCCGTAAAACAACTTTAAATAACGGGATTGCTGTCATCGCCGTTGAAAATCCCACCGCTGATATTATGGCGGCTCGCATCTTTTTCGGAGCTGGCAGCCGTCGGGAAAAACCCGATCGAGCCGGAGTGGCTCATTTGCTAGCGACGGTGATGACCAAAGGAACCGAGACTCGATCTTCAATGGAGATTGCCGAGCAAGTGGAATCCATGGGTGCCAGTTTGGGAACCGATACCGCCGCAGATTACTTCGTCCTCGGCTTGAAAACCGTGTCGGAGGATTTTGCCCAAATCTTGGCATTGGCGGCAGAAATCTTGCAACGACCGACATTCCCCGAATCGGAAGTCAAACTAGAGCAACGTTTGACCCTGCAAGCCATTCGCTCTCAAAAAGAGCAACCCATGTCAATCGCCTTCGCTCAACTGAGGCAATCGATGTATGCCGAACATCCTTACGCCCGATCGAGTCTGGGAACAGAAGCGAGCGTTTCCGAACTTACCCGAGACGATTTGCTCGACTACCATCAAACCTACTTTCGTCCGGATAATATGGCAATCGGCGTATCGGGTTGCTTGAACTCCTCAGAAGCGATCGCCCAAATCGAAAAAGTTTTCGGAGATTGGCAAGCTCCAGAAATCCCCTTACCTCCAGAGGAACTTCCTTCCATTGCCTCCCAACCGGGCTGTCAAATTACGACCCAAGAAACCCAACAGTCGATCGTCATGTTAGGCTATCTCGGGCCGTCGGTGTCCATGGGCGAATTCTTTGATGGAGTCTCGACGGATTACGCCAGCCTCAAGCTACTCGATACCTATTTGGGTAATGGGTTGTCCAGTCGCTTGTTTGTCGAACTGCGCGAAAAACGGGGATTGGCCTATGATGTCTCGGCATTTTTCCCTACCCGCCTCGATCGCTCTAACTTCGTTACTTACATGGGAACCGCGCCATCGAACACCCAAATTGCCTTGGAGGGATTGCGTGCCGAAGTCGAGCGACTGCGGGTGACACCGCTCACGCCCGAAGAACTGCAAGCCTCTAAAAATAAATTGTTGGGACAATACGCCCTGGGCAAACAAACCAACGCTCAACTGGCTCAGATTTATGGTTGGTATGAAATGATGGGTTTGGGCGTGGAGTTTGACGATCGATTTCCCGAAGCCATTGCGGCTCTCACCTCCCAAATCGCTCTTGAAACAGCCCAACGCTACTTCTTGGAACCTTATATTTCTTTAGTTGGACCCGAAAAGTTCGTCAGTGCGATCGCTTAAGCGATCGCAAAACAGAATATGGGGAAAAGGAGAAGCCATCGCCGATGGCCTCTCCTTTCGTTGGGTTGAGTCTCGTCACCTGCAACCGAGGTGTTTTTGCAGATTGCCCGATCTGTTGGGAGTTGATGGGGGAGCGATCGAACTGCTTAACTTTTCACCCGCGATACAAGTGATATCCATCATCAATCGCACCACGAGTCAACTCCCATCTCACATTTCCAAGCGAGATCGATCGTCGAATGACATTGAAATCTATTGAATGCTAAAAAGTTGTGACTTCGGCATCTGTCATCAAATCAGAAGCGCGAAACCCTCAATTCAATATCTGCGTGCGCCCAAGCTATCTCAAACCGCTGTCGAACTGCTGCCGCCTCCTCCATCGCCCCTTGAGATTCCAGGCTTTGCGCCAAACCGAACAGCGATCGACCGTTCTCGGGATTTTGGGCTAAATCCTCGCGGTAAATGGTTTCGGCTTCCGAAGCTCGTCCCTCTTCCAACAATGCAGCCCCTAGCGTATGGCGAGTGGGATAGTACCAAAACGGCGGTTCCATGTAGGGGATGGAATCTTGGAGTTCGACAGCGGTTTGGAATTCTTGGAGCATTTGGGAAGATTTCCCCTCTAACCCAGCCACTTCTCCCCTCAGAAGCGTATCTGCAATTTGGACGAGACTGGCAAATGGTACGGCATCATCGATTAATTCACCCGTATCGATCGTTGCGGCCAAACCCGTAGCCTCGGTACGAGCTTCATCGAGGTGTTCGAGACGGGCAAGCGCCAGCCCGCGAGCGTAGTGCCACATGGCGGTGGAATAGAAAAATTCCGACGGGGGCTGGGGTTCGTCGAGAATCGCTTCCCACTGTCCGAACTGAACGAGGGTAAACAGGGGTACGGGGAGAAACTGCTCTAAGAACGGTGCTGCCCGCACGGCTTCGGGTGAAACTTGCGCTACCAATTTGCGAGCCGCGTCGAGCGCCACTTGGCTGCGGCCCTCCATGCTGGCACCGAACCAGAGAAAATGAATATTGTGGGGATAGTACAGCCCTGGATAGATTCCTTTGGGCTTTTCGCGGGCAATATATGCTTCATCAATATCGATCGCCCGTTCGTTGACAACAGTCGCATCGTGATACCGCCCGATGCGGACGTAGATGTGAGAGGGCATATGAACTAGGTGTCCCGCATCCAGGTTCAAATCCCGCAAGCGATCGGCTGCTGACTCGGCTTTGTAGGGGTTTACGGCTTCCACGGCATGGATGTAGTAGTGATTTGCACCGGGGTGCGTGGGTTCGCGATCGAGTACCGATTCCAGAGCCGTTAGAATCTTTTGGGTTTCGGGTTTGGGCTGTCCGTCCTGCATCCAATAATCCCAAGGCATCGTATTCATTAGGGCTTCGGCGAATAGCGTCGCAGCATCTACGTCTTCGGGATAGCGTTGAGATAGGGCTTCCATGGCATGAGCGTAGGCAAGATCGAGGGCGGCACGATCGTCTTTTGCTTCGGGGGTATAGCGAATTGCCAAAGCACTCATGTAGTCTTGCTCGGCATCGCTGGTTCCTTCGGCGAGTTGGAGGGCTTTTTGGATGGTCTCATAAGCGGGTTCAACAGCTTGGGCATCCATGGGGGTGTTGATATTGGGGCCGAGAACCAATGCCATTCCCCAGTAACACATGGCGCAGTTTCGATCGGATTGGGTCGCTTTTTCAAATGCTTCCCATGCTTCGGCGTGGTTGAAGGCGAAGGCAAGAATTAAGCCGCGATCGAAATCTTTTTGAGCTTGAGGAGATGAGGTGGTGATGGGATGGTGGTGAGTTCCCAAGTGATTGGGAGTGG
The DNA here is from genome assembly GCF_015207075.1 of Zarconia navalis LEGE 11467. Taxonomy (GTDB): domain Bacteria; phylum Cyanobacteriota; class Cyanobacteriia; order Cyanobacteriales; family Geitlerinemataceae; genus Zarconia; species Zarconia navalis. The sequence continues at coordinate 4,063 of NZ_JADEXN010000148.1, read as the reverse complement.
TAACAACAGCCGAACCGATGCCCAATACCGGACTGTGCAAGGAAACCAGAAGACCGATCGACAAACAGATGCCTGCGGAAATCAGCGCAAAAGCTATATATTTCACTGGGTATTTTGTCGAGAATTGCGATTTGAGTCGGGAAAGTTCAGAAAACTTTTTGAAGAATAATTTAAACATTTTAATTTTAATTAAAAATACCCTAAATTGTGAATAGCAATTTAGGGGTGAATTCACCTTTAACGATACTCAACATTCTCTAAATCGATCGCGAGTTGGGGTTAAATTTTAGGCTGAATGTGTATTGGGCGCTCAACCTCGATCGCGTTGCCGATCGTTCCGAATTTCGTCTCCGTTCCTCATTCCTCGCTCTTATATCGTTGATATTAGGCATGATTTCGTCGTTGTGGATTCATGATTTCCCGAATCGATCGAGCTAGGTAAATACTCGATCGAACAGACTTCAACGACCTGAATTTGAGGAAGATTGCCCACTTCACGTCCAGATCGGAAGTCTTCTCTAAAAACAAGTTAAAACTTATACTCTAAACTATCGGCAATTCAGAGGTGCGAGGACGATGAAATCGTTAGCGTGGAGTTGGGGACTGCTGCCACTATTGGTATTAACAAGCGTGGGATGGAGCGATCGAGCCATTGGGTCGGTATTACCGACCCAATCCACCTTCGAGGGAGAAATGTTCCTCGCCACCAACCAACGGGTAGGGAACAGCCGAGAACTCTACAAAACAGGTCAGTTTGCCGAAGCCGCCGAAATCTTGCAACAAGCCGCAGAAGCTTTCGCGGCACAAGGAAACAACCGCGATCGTGCCATTGCATTAAGCAATCTATCCTTGGCGTACCAGCAGTTGGGAGATTGGACTCCAGCGCAAGAGGCGATCGCCAACAGTCTCGAAGCGTTGGATGTTGTCGAAGGGAATACCAACCCGATTTTGGCTCAAATTTTACAGGTTCGCGCGCAGTTGGAATTGTCAACCGGACAAGCGAATCTGGCATTGGAAACCTGGAAAGAGGCCGCAGAGATTTACAAGGCACTCGACGACGACGGGGGACGATTTGCCAGCCAAATTAATCAAGCTCAGGCATTGCAGGCGTTGGGTTTCTACCGACGGGCGCTAAAGGTTCTCGCCCAGGTGAAAGAATCTTTGGCAGAGCGTCCCAATTCGGCACTCAAAGCACAGACCTTGTTGGCATTGGGCAATACCTTGCGAGTGGTGGGGAAGTTGGAACCCCCCGAACCCCCAGAAACAGAAATAATACAAGAGATCCAGAATCTGGACGGGACGATCGCACCCGTCGAAGTATCAGAAAACGCGATCGCAACCCCTCAATCGTCAGATGACGATCCAGACGACGACGAAGAGAATCTCAATGCCACCGAGATTTTATCAGAAAGTTTAGACATCGCCACTCGGTTGAACTTGCCCGAACTGCAAGCTAAAGCCCAGTTGAGTTTGGGGAATACCGCTCAATCTCTGGCGCAACGGGCAAAAGAGTCGAGCGATCGCTTCAGGAAAGATAGCCCGAATCGTAATAATGATGGTTCCGAAAAAGATTGGAGATACTATAACCAACGCTACATCGAGCAACTCGATCGAGCACTCTTAAAGTACCAGAGTGCCGCCAATCTATCGGGAATCGCCCCCCAAAACTGCATCAACGCCGATGGTAACTCGGGAGTTGACCCCCGAACCTGCATCGATGCCAAACTCAACACGCTGCGGCTGTTTATCGAAAATGGGGAGTGGGAAAAAACTGGAGAACTGATACCTAAACTTCAGACACAAATCGATCGACTGACACCAGGGAGGTTTTCGGCGAACGCGCGGGTAAATCTGGCGCAAAGCGCGATCGATATTTTCCAGTCTGACTCCTGGGGGGTGGATGAAGTTTCCTCAGCAGACATGGCAGCAGATATTGCTCGACAACTACAAGAAGCGGTTGGAGAAGCCCGCAGCCTGAAGGATCTTCGAGCTGAATCCTTCGCCTTGGGAACTTTGGGCAAACTTTACCAATTGACGGGACAGTTCGCGATCGCCCAAGAGGTGACGGAATTAGCGCTCAAACGTTCTCACGCGGTTCGAGCATCGTCGATTTCCTATCAGTGGCAGTGGCAGTTGGGACAATTGCTTGAGGTGCAAAACAAACCCGAAGAAGCGATCGCTCCCTACGCTGAAGCAGTTGCCACCTTGAAAACCTTGCGGGGGGATTTAGCGGCAATTTCGCCGGATTTACAGTTTTCCTTTCGGGACAGTATCGAACCGATCTATCGAGATTTTGTAGATGTGTTGCTGCAACACCAGGAAGGAGAACAGGTCTCCCCAGAAAATCTCAAACTCGCTCGCGATACGATCGAAGCCCTGCAACTGGCGGAGTTGGACAACTTTTTCCGGGAAGCCTGCATCGATGCAAAGCCTAAAGAGATTGATGATGTTGACCCCAAGGCAGCGGTGATTTATTCGATCGTTATCGGCGATCGTCTTGAAGTCATTGCGGCACTGCCAGATCCGACCCCAAAACCGACTAAAGAGGAAACGGGGGAAGAGGTAGAACCCATTCTGCTTCATGCAACGGAGACAATCGATCGCAAGACCCTCGACGATATCATTTTGACGGTGCAGGACAATACGCGAGGTGAGGTTGCGATCGTCCCAGTCTTTCCCGATGGGACACCTTCTCCAGAGCCATTGCAAGATTCCCCAGAACCATTTCAACCGATGTACGATTGGTTGATACGCCCCATCGAAGACGAACTTGCCGCGAGCCAAGTTGAAACTCTGGTGTTCGTCCTCGATGGGAAGCTGCGGAACGTGCCGATGTCGGTGTTGCACGACGGAGAACAGTATCTAATCGAAAAGTATGCGATCGCCCTGACACCGGGGTTGCAACTGCTGAGCGTCAACCCCATTCGAGAAGTCGGGTTAACGACACTAGCCGCAGGATTGAGCAATATGCCCGAAAAGTGGTTAGAAAAGTGGCAACCGTTAGATTGGGTAGATAATGAGTTAGAGGCGATTGGAGAACTCGTTCCCAGCCAACAGCTACTTGATGAAGGCTTTACGGCAACAAGCTTACAAAATAATATTACTGCAACTCCTTCGGCGATCGTCCATCTAGCCACCCACGGACAATTTAGCTCTAATGCTGAAGAAACCTATCTTCTGAGCTGGGATAAGTTAATCGATATTAATTTACTCAACCGCTTACTGCAATCGCGCGATGGACGCAAAACGGCGATCGAACTTTTGGTACTCAGTGCTTGCCAAACCGCAGTCGGAGACGATCGAGCAGCGTTAGGACTTGCTGGGGTTGCCGTTCGCGCCGGAGCGCGAAGTACGGTGGCGTCCCTATGGTTCGTTGACGATAAGTCTACAGCGCAACTAATGACGCGATTTTACGAAGAACTGAAGACTTCTGGAATTAGTAAAGCCGAAGCCCTGCGGAATGCCCAACTGAGTTTGCTCGATGGAGAGAATGTCCAATTTCAACACCCCGCTCACTGGGCGGCTTTCGTTTTGGTCGGCAACTGGCAGTAGGTGGGTCTAAAATTTCTAAGCTATCCGCATTTGTGTCAATTCAGACCGACACAAGATTGATTCAGGCTAAATGATAGATGCGATCGGGGTTTCTGCTAAGGGTTTCTACCCTGGCAATATAGGCGTTGCGTCATTTCTAAAATTACCTTCCCCGATCGCAACCTCAATATTTTTCACAATCTGTTACATTTCATGATTTCTATCTCAGTTGTTAATTTTCTATAATCACTACCTGAAAAGGGTTTTAGAATTTAGAACAATTTATAATCCTCAATGTCATAAGTAAAAGCTATGAGAGTGATACTATTATCCAATCTCATATTGGTTTACAAAAAGCAACAATGCCGTTAATGTAGTTATAGAAGGCAAGCAAACACAGCCTGTCCTTCAAGAACCTTGAAAAATAAATAACCATACAGCAATCATGACAACCACCATTCAGCAGCGCGAAAGCGCCAATGTGTGGGATCGGTTCTGCAACTGGATCACCTCCACCGAAAACCGGATTTAT
>NZ_JADEXN010000147.1 GCF_015207075.1 Zarconia navalis LEGE 11467 | reverse complement strand
CGGGTAGACCAAGCCAACGCCCGAGTGCGGCAATCTGAAGCGCAACTGGCCCAACTCGAAGCGGGAAGCCGCTGGGAAGAAATTGCCGAAGCCGAAGCGAGCGTCTCTCAAGCCGTGGGACGAGTCGATGAAGCCCGCTCTCGTTTGAGTTTGGCTAGCATCGATGTCGATCGCAATCGCCGCCTGGAAGCGGACGGCGCTATTTCTCGTAGCGATCTCGATCGAGCTATCGATGAAGAACGACGCGCCAGTGCCAATTTAGAGCAAGCCAAAGCCGGAGTGACTGAAGTCCAGCGGCGTTTGGAACGCCTCCAAAACGGAACCCGTCGCTAAGAAATTGCTCGCGCCGAAGCGGATGTCATCGATGCCGAAGCCCAGGTAGAAGTATACGAAACCCGACTCGACGATACTCGGGTGCGCGCGCCTTTTGCTGGCATCATCACCCAGCGGTATGCCGATCCCGGTGCGTTTGTCACCCCAGCAACCTCGGCATCGAGTGCCGCATCGGCCACGTCTACTTCCATCGTCGCCCTCGCCAAGGGGTTAGAAGTTCTCGCCCAAGTGCCAGAGGCGGATATCAGCCAAATTCAACCCGGTCAAGAAGTGGAAGTTGTGGCCGACTCCTACCCCGATGAAGTGTTTGCCGGACGGGTGAAATTGGTAGCCCCCGAAGCGGTGAAAGATCGGGACGTGACGGTATTTGAAGTGCGGTTGGAAATTGAAACGGGGTTAGAAAAGTTGCGATCGGGAATGAATGTCGATCTAACCTTTTTGGGCGACCGTCTCGATAACGCACTAGTCGTTCCCACCGTGGCGATCGTTACCAATAAAGGGCAAACCGGAGTCCTAATTCCCGACGAGAACGATGAAGTTCAGTTTCAAGAAGTAACCATCGGGCCGACAGTGGGCGATCGAATTCAAATTTTAGACGGAGTAGAGCCGGGAGAACAAATCTTTTTAGGTTTACCCGAAGGACAAAAGTTAGAGGATATTTTAGAACCCGAGTCGTTTTAAACTCTAAAATCATCTCTCTAAAAATCGATTCCCAGTTGCAATCTATCGATCGAATACCGTTATTTACGCGCGACACAAATGAATACTTTTGAATCCTTTAAAATGGCAGCGCAAACTCTCGTTGCCAACAAAATGCGTAGTAGCCTCACAATGCTGGGAATTATCATCGGCAATGCATCAGTGATTGCCATGATTGGTGTGGGGGAAGGGGCGCAAAAATTTGTGTCCGACCAAGTGTCGTCCTTAGGATCGAATCTATTATTTATTTTACCCGGCAGTCCCGAAGCCCAGAGTCGTCCGGTGTTTTCTCCGCAAACCCTGGTACTCGAGGATGCGATCGCGATCGCCGAACAAGTCCCTTCTGTAAAAGAAGTTGCCCCCCAACTCAATAGCAGCGAACTGGTCACCTATCGCAATAAAAACGTTTCGACATTAATTTACGGGACAACGCCAGAGTTACTTTCCGTTCGAGATTTTGATGTGGCGCGGGGGCGATTTCTGACGAATTTAGATCTCAAACGCAATCAACAAGTTGTTGCGATCGGATCGGAACTGGCTAATCAATTATTTGGTAATATGAACCCCCTAGGGGAACAAATTCGTATCAAAAATGTTTCTTTTACTGTCATTGGCGTAATGCAGCCGAAAGGGTCTAGCTTTGGAACGAATTTGGATGAAACCGCCTTTTTGCCCGTTACCACGATGGCCAATCGTATCGTGGGAAAAAACTCCCCTTACGGCTTGAGCGTTACCTTTATTAATGTCAGTATTGAAGACGAAAATAAAATGAGCGCGGCACAGTTTCAAATTGAAAACTTGCTGCGGCTGCGCCATCAATTTACCGACGAAGATGACTTTACCGTCCGCAACCAGCAGGACTTACAAGAAACGACAGGAGCAATTACCGGGGCGCTCAAAGTGATGCTCGCGGCGATCGCCAGTATTTCTCTTCTCGTCGGGGGCATCGGCATCATGAATATCATGCTCGTTTCGGTGACCGAACGCACCCAAGAAATCGGACTGCGCAAAGCTGTCGGCGCATCGGCACGGGATATTCTGGTGCAGTTTACCATCGAAGCGGTGATTTTGTCGATCGTCGGTGGGGCGATCGGCACAGGCGTGGGAGTGAGTGGGATTCTGGCGGTGAGCAACTTCAGCGACTTCGATGCTGGAGTCTCCCCTGTGGCGATCGCTCTGGCAACAGGGGTATCCGGCGGTATCGGTTTGTTTTTCGGCGTTTTCCCCGCTCAACGCGCCGCCAAACTCGATCCGATCGTTGCTTTGAGAACGGCGTAGGGGCACTGGGGAGACAAGGGAGACAAGGGAGAGGAGAGGAGAGGAGAGGAGAGGAGAGGATTGGGGGACACAGGAAAAATTGAGTCCTCAAGCCTCCGAAGCTCCCGTTTTCCCCGAAGCCTCCCAAACCTTTCAGTGGATGTTTAAAGCATTTTCATCAAAAACTCAGATTTATGGAATTGAATGAAAAGTAACAAAAGTCCTTGACCACCCACAGGGTAAAAAATTAAAACTCATGTCTGCAACCCCCTCTACCTCCCTTTGGCAACAATTCGGACAAAAACTGAGTATCGGTGCTGCACTCTTCGGCGTTTCCGGTTTACTCCATACTCCCTCAGCCCAAGCCGTGCGCCTGAGTAACGGACAGATGGCATTCGAGCAACCCCCCAGCTTAGTCGAAGCCAATGCGAGTGATAGCAGTCCCGACGCTCCCGCCACCTATTACTTCACCATTGAAGTTCCAGAAAACGCAGGAGAAGCTTTAGGGGCAGTAACCATCGATCTTCACGAAGGGATTGAGGAAATTTCCTATAAAACCGGTGGAATTCAAGCATTTACAGGCGATCGCGAACTGACCCTTGCGAGCATTGGCAGAATGTCCGAAGATCCCGATGCCGTGACTGTCGAATTCGATTCTCCCGTTACCCCCGGCAACACCGTCACCGTTGCCCTCAGATCTAAGCAAAATCCCGGCTTGGGCGGAAATTACCTCTTCGGCGTGACGGCCTATCCCGCTGGAGAACAGAGTCAGGGTCAGTTCCTCGGTTTCGGTCGCTTGCGATTCGTCGATCGGTAATGGCCTCCAACCAGTCGGGGCGCAAGATTAAGAGGTTGCAGTCGGAGCGTCTTGCTCCCATCATCTTAAATCCAGTTGGCTCGGCATCCATTTATGGTAGAGGGTTCCAGAGGCAAGGGAAGCTAAAGCGATCGCTCTTCCCTTTCCCCCTCCCCTTTGTTCGGGATATCTAATAATGCACGACCACCGGCGTTCCGTAAGCCGCCCAATAGTACAACCATTCTGCATCCCCAGTCGGCATATTCACGCAACCGCGACTGACGGGATAGCCGAAGGAGTCGTGCCAATACGCACCGTGAATGGCATAGTTCCCGTAGAAAAACATCGCGTAGGGCACGTCGGGAACATAATAATCCGCACCGGACATCGGGGTGGATTCGTATTTTGTCTGAATCGAAAATACGCCGGTGGGAGTTGGGGTGGAATCAACGCCACTAGAGATGTAAGTCGAATACATCAGGCTCGAACCCGACCAAGCCGTGAGTAATTGTTGCGAGAGATCGATTTCGATCCACCGCTGCTCGGAACTTTCAAGATACCGAATCTCGTCCATAATGCTTTGGGCGAGTTTTTGCGGTTCGGATTGGGCCGACTCAAAAGGAGTTGCTGTGGAGGCAGCTCGTCCCGGTGCTGACAAAACACCGATCGCGCCCACACTAAAAACAGTCTGAATTGCTGCAAGGGTGACACAACGTCGAAGCATCGAAGAAGAGAGACTAAACATAGGTTTGTTGCTTGTAAAAAGGCCGAGCTCGTTCGCAAGTAATAAACTTTAAGCCATCGGTAATAAGTTTGACCTGGGCTGAAACTCTGAGGATTCAAAAAATGAATGGGTTTCAACTTTCTCTCCACAAATCAAAAGGCTTTACCATTTGATTCGGTCTTGATAACGCTGGGCGTGCAACTTAAAGCCGCAGACCCTCTATTTTCCGTTTCGAATGGCTAGAATCTCCCAACTCAGAGTCCCTCGAACAACGTCAATTCAAGACCTCGGAAAAAGTTGCACGAGCCGTCAATCGGTACCACTTATTACTTATTACTTTAGCCTCGTTGGGCTGCGGTAATAGTTCTAGCTTAACTTAGGGAAATGCGACCGAATGCTGTCTGAACTCCAGTCAGGGGTGTGCTCGAAGAGAACAGACCCATGGGGAAATGCGGCGTTGACCTCTACCACATATATTTAACTATTTACCAAGACAGATCGAGCGGAAGACTTTATTTATAGGCAAGTTCCTAAAAACTCGAGCGCGGGTCACTTGTGGCGAGTCACAGTCCCCTTCCCCTGTCCTATACTAGATAGAATCTACAGCCACCAAACAGGAGGCATCCCGTTTATACCCGTCCTCTCGCCCGTTTGATCGAGCAACTACAACGCCTACCCGGTGTCGGGCCCAAAACTGCCCAGCGCCTCGCTTTGCATATCCTCAGCCGATCCGAAGCCGAAGTTGAAGCCCTAGCTGCGGCTTTAATGGAAGCTAAAAAGCAAGTGGGTGCGTGCAAAGTGTGCTTTCACCTGTCGGCCGAACCCGTCTGCGAAATTTGTCAGAATCCGAACCGCGATCGCAGTACAATTTGTGTGGTGAAAGATTCTCGCGATGTGATTGCATTGGAAAAGACGCGAGAGTATCGGGGTCAGTATCACGTTTTGGGCGGGGTAATTTCTCCCATGGATGGGATCGGACCCGAACAGATTAACGTCCAACCGCTGGTGCGACGAGTCACCGATGGTAACAATCAAGAGGTGATTCTTGCCATCGACCCCAGTGTCGAAGGTGAAACCACAGCTCTCTATATTGCCGGACTGCTCAAACCTTTTACCCGAGTGACCCAAATTGCCTTTGGGCTACCCATGGGAGGAGATTTGGAATATGCCGACGAGGTAACGTTGGCACGGGCTTTAGAAGGACGACGAGAACTCTCCTAACGCCCCAGACGGCAAGGAAACTCGTCCCCACGGTTTATGGCTCAGGTGTTAGGATGGCCTACAGACAAACAAGAGAAAAGTCAGAAATATTAGGGAAGGAAGAAATCCTGCATGAAAGAAATGGAAAAGTCGATATCCTTTGACGGACGGGATATTCGGCTCAAAGTTGGTATACTCGCCCCACAAGCTGGTGGTTCCGTCTTAGTCGAATCAGGAGATACGTCAGTTTTAGTCACGGCAACTCGATCGAGCGGAAGAGAAGGGATCGATTTTTTGCCGTTACTCGTCGATTATGAAGAGCGGCTGTACGCGGCTGGCAAAATTCCGGGTGGTTTCTTGCGTCGGGAAGGACGACCCCCGGAAAAAGTGACGCTCACCAGTCGTTTAATCGATCGTCCCATGCGTCCGCTGTTTCCTCAGTGGATTCGAGATGACATTCAGATCGTCGCCACGACGCTATCGATGGACGAACAGGTTCCCCCGGATGTATTGGCGGTGACGGGAGCATCGATCGCTGTCATTCTTGCCAAAATTCCCTTCTACGGGCCCATGGCAGCGGTGCGCGTGGGCTTGCTCGGGGACGATTTTATCATCAATCCCACTTACGATGAAGTTCGATCGGGGGATCTGGATTTAGTAGTCGCCGGTTCTCCCAATGGGGTAATCATGGTCGAAGCCGGGGCAAGCCAGTTGCCCGAACAGGATATCGTCGAGGCGATCGACTTTGGCTACGAAGCCGCCTGCGATCTGATTAAAGCCCAGCGAGAGTTGATGGAAGAATTGGGGCTGGAGTTGGTTACCGAAGAATCCCCCGAAGTCAATACCGCCCTCGAAACCTTCGTTCGGGACAAGGCAACTGCCCCCATCAAGCAAGTCTTATCGAATTTCGACCATACCAAAACCAGTCGAGATGAGGTATTAGATGAGGTCAAAGAGTCCATTGCCGCCTCCATTGAGGAGTTGCCCGAAGAAGACCCCATTCGCCTAGCCACCACCGAAAATAAAAAGGCTTTGGGTAAAATCTTCAAAGCGGTGACCAAGCAAATGATGCGATCGCAGATCGTTGAAGATGGCGTCCGGGTGGACGGCCGAAAACTCGACCAAGTGCGACCGATTTCGTGCAAAGTAGACCTGTTGCCCAATCGGATTCACGGCAGTGCCCTGTTCAATCGCGGTTTGACGCAAGTCTTATCCCTGGCGACCTTGGGAACCCCCGGAGATGCTCAAGATCTCGGCGACGACCTCCATCCCCAGGACGAAAAGCGCTACCTGCACCACTACAACTTCCCCCCCTATTCCGTGGGAGAAACGCGACCGATGCGATCGCCCGGTCGTCGGGAAATTGGTCACGGGGCACTGGCGGAACGGGCAATCCTGCCGGTTCTACCGCCCAAAGAAGAGTTTCCCTACGTTATTCGCGTGGTTTCGGAAGTTCTTTCCTCCAATGGTTCCACCTCTATGGGTTCGGTGTGCGGTTCGACTCTCTCCCTGATGACTGCTGGGGTGCCAATCGCAAAACCCGTGAGTGGGGCGGCAATGGGTCTGATTAAGGAAGGAGATGAAGTTCGCGTCCTCACCGATATCCAAGGAATCGAAGATTTCTTAGGGGATATGGACTTCAAAGTTGCCGGAACGGATGCGGGAATTACGGCGTTGCAGATGGATATGAAAATTACCGGTCTGCCCATGGAAACCATCGCCCAAGCCATCCACCAGGCGAAGCCCGCCCGGATGCACATTTTGGAGAAAATGTTAGAGGCGATCGACAAACCCCGCGAAGACCTATCGCCGTTTGCCCCCCGCTTGATGACCATCAAAATCGATCCCGATTTGATCGGTATGGTGATCGGGCCTGGCGGTAAGACGATTAAAGGAATTACGGAAGAGACCGGCTGCAAAATCGACATCGAGGACGACGGTACAATTACCATCTCCGCTGTTGATGGCGAAAAAGCCAAGAAAGCCCGTCGGATCATCCAAGGTATGACCCGTAAAATTCAAGCGGGAGATGTTTTTGTGGGGCGCGTCACCCGGATTATCCCCATTGGGGCCTTTGTGGAGTTTCTCCCTGGCAAAGAAGGCATGGTTCACATTTCCCAGATTGCCGATTATCGGGTTGGCAAAGTGGAAGACGAACTGGCAGTGGGAGACGAGACGATCGTCAAAGTGCGGGAAATCGACAACAAAAACCGCATTAATCTCACTCGCTTGAACATCCACCCCGATGAAGCTGCTGCCGCCCGACAAGCCGCAGAGACTTAAGGGACAGGGATATAGATGTGGAGAGGGGAGAACGCATCGGAAAGTGAATGGTTGATTCTCGATTGTTAATTGTCCATTTAGAGTCGTTTTCCCCATCTCCCGTTTAATGGGGCGCTTCTAATGTCTCTCCCTCTCCCACACCCTCTTTTTCCCAAACTCTTTAACATCATCTTCAGAATTTCCAGCCGCCGCGATCGAGTACAGTAATTAAAAATGTAAACTGCACGACATCGATGCTATGGAGTCAGACTCGCTACCAACGGAGATTATTCTCTCCAAATCCGCTCGCTCTCTGGGAAAAGTTCGTATAGACTGGCATCCCCAACCGGGTCACTATCTCGAATACAAAGGCAAAACCTACGCCGTCCTCGAACGCCGCCATCGATATCAGTTCAAATTCGGTCGCTACCGCCTCCACAAAATTTCACTTTACGTTCAATGCGCGCGCCGCCCCGATGAAAAAAGTCTCGTAGACGGTCGCTGGGTGGTAGGCGATGCTAACTGTAACTACAATGCGCGATCCGAACTCTTCCGTTGCGCCGTGAATCCAGAAGGACCCTGCCAGGGGTGTCGATACTATCAGCCAAGACCGGAATAAATTCGATGCCGCCAGCTAACTTAGGAATATACTTCAAAAAAGTATTCTTGAAAAGCAATTTTTCCTCAATTTCATATAACTTTAGATAAGTTTAGAAACTACAATTCTTGCCGTCGAAATTCACCGCACTCATTCGATGGGAGGTATCAATATCAAATGATATGAAGGAATTTATCATCTCATTAAGAATCGTTGCTTTCAGACAACTTAAAACCCGCGAAATACGGGCTTAGTTTTAGGCTATATATCAGCTATGATAGGAACTTCAGCGATTTCAATCGCACCATAGCTCCGGGTTAAAAAAACTGAGGGCGACCTCCGAAGGTGAGACAATAAAAAACGATTTCAATTAAGTCTGTTCTCCCCATCTTTCTCCAGGGCACTTTTTAGAATAAAACGAGGAAAATTACGGTATGAAATTAGCGTATTGGATGTATGCCGGGCCGGCTCATATTGGCACGCTTCGGGTTGCCAGCTCTTTCAAAAACGTCCATGCCATCATGCACGCGCCCATCGGCGACGATTATTTTAACGTCATGCGATCGATGTTAGAACGGGAACGCAACTATACCCCCGTCACCACCAGTGTTGTCGATCGCAACGTACTCGCACGGGGTTCTCAGGAAAAAGTGGTGGACAACATCACCCGCAAGGACAAAGAAGAAAATCCCGATTTGATCGTCCTCACCCCCACCTGTACTTCTAGCATTTTGCAAGAAGATCTAGAAAATTTTGTCGATCGCGCTCAAATGGATTCCAAGGGCGATGTGATGCTCGCTGATGTGAACCACTATCGCGTCAACGAACTGCAAGCGGCCGATCGCACCTTAGAGCAAATCGTTGAGTACTATATCAAAAAAGCTCGCAAAAAAGGCAACCTTCCCGAAGGCAAAACCGAAAAGCCCTCCGTCAACATCATCGGGATGTCCACCCTCGGCTTCCACAACCAACACGACTGCATCGAACTCAAACGGTTGATGGCAGACTTGGGAGTTGAAGTCAACGAAGTCATTCCCGAAAGTGCTTCCGTCCACAACCTGCAGAACTTGCCTCGCGCCTGGTTTAACCTGGTTCCTTACCGGGAACTCGGCTTAATGGCAGCGAAGTATCTCGAGAAAGAATTTGAGATGCCCTACATCGACATTACGCCGATGGGGGTCGTCGAAACCGCGCGGTGCATCCGCAAAATCCAACAAGTTATCAACGCCCAAGGGGCAAACGTCGATTACGAAGAGTTTATCGATAACCAAACCCGGTTCGTCTCCCAGGCAGCTTGGTTCTCTCGTTCCATCGACTGCCAAAACCTGACGGGGAAAAAAGCCGTGGTATTTGGCGATAACACCCACGCAGCGGCAATGACGAAGGTGTTGGCGCGGGAAATGGGGATTCACGTCGTCATGGCGGGAACATACTGCAAGTACGATGCCGACTGGTTCCGCAAAGAAGTGAGCGAATATTGCGATGAAGTGCTCATCAGCGAAGACAACGGCGAAATTGCCGATGCGATCGCCCGTATCGAACCTTCTGCCATCTTCGGTACCCAAATGGAACGCCACGTGGGCAAGCGGTTGAGTATTCCCTGCGGCGTGATTGCCTCTCCGATTCACATCCAAAATTTCCCGATCGGTTACAAGCCGTTTTTGGGCTACGAAGGCACCAATCAGGTGGCAGATTTGGTCTACAATTCCTTTACCCTAGGTATGGAAGACCATTTGCTCGAAATCTTCGGCGGTCACGATACCAAAGAAGTCATTCACAAAGGCATGTCTGCCGATTCCGATTTGAATTGGACCAAAGAAGCGCGTGCGGAGTTGAACAAGGTTCCCGGCTTCGTGCGGGGTAAAGTGAAGCGCAATACCGAAAAATTCGCCCGCGAACGGAATCTGAGCGAAATTTCGATCGAGGTGATGTACGCCGCGAAAGAGGCGGTTGGGGCTTAGGAGAATTCGGAATTCGGAATTCGGAATTCGGAGTTCGGAAAGGGGGAGAAATGGGGGAAACGGGGAAAGTTTAGCCC
>NZ_JADEXN010000146.1 GCF_015207075.1 Zarconia navalis LEGE 11467 | reverse complement strand
GACTTCGAGATTTCTCGCTATCCCCTGCGTCCCTGGTTGGGAGAACTAGGGTTTTTGATCCTTCGCGGAGCGGGTTTTTTACTGATTGTTTTAGCGGTGGGTTCGTTTCGTCCCGAACAAATTCCTCTTTTGCTCGGTGCGTTTAGTTTGGCCTGGTTGCTGGGATTGATCGTTCCGGGGGCACCGGGAGGCTTGGGGGTTTTTGAAGCCAGCACTCTGGCGATTTTGAATCCACACTTTTCTACGGGGATGATTCTGGCTTCGGTGGCGCTGTATCGAGCCGTTAGCATCCTAGCAGAGTCTGGAGGTGCGGGATTAGCTTATCTCGATCGATACGTGCGAGGTTAGAAATGGGCGATCGGTTATCGGTTTTTGGGAGCGCAGAAACCGCAAACCGTATATAGAGACAATTTTCCGATCGAAAAATTTTACTTTTCTTTTGTATTTCGGCTGCGGTCGATTGAGGTAAGATGTTCGGCATTCGCCCTGAAAAACAACCCACTGCCGGCAAGACAGGTTTTGCGCGATCGATTTTGACGTTCGAGACAAGCGGCACTTTCGTACGTTCGAGTTTCGTCGGCAGCGAGAACCGTCCCGATCGAGTTTAGTTTTGAGTGGGCGATCGATAAATGACCTTGGCGCTCTACCTAAACGAATTGATGCAAACTCAATCTCAAACCCCTCAGTCCACCCAATCTAACCGCCATCACCAGATTGTTGTCGTTGGTGGTGGGACGGCTGGTATTACCGCCAGCGCTCAACTGCTTGCGAGCCGATCCTCATTAGATATCGCAATCGTCGAACCCTCAGATAAGCACTACTACCAACCGGGATGGACTCTCGTGGGTGGTGGCGTGTTCGAGATGGCTCAAACCGAGCGCAACGAAAAAGATTGTATTCCCCAGGGCGTTACCTGGATTCGGGACTCGGTTGCGAAACTCGAACCCGATGGCAATGCGATCGTCACCGAGAGTGGATTGCGGGTGACGTACGATTACTTAATTCTATGTCCGGGGATTCAAATTAACTGGCATTTAATTAAAGGACTTCCAGAGGCTCTTGGCAAAGGAGGGGTAACCAGCAACTATTCCAAAGAATACGCGCCTTACACCTGGGAAACCCTGCAAAACTTCCAGGGGGGTACGGCTATTTTCACCTTCCCCGCCACGCCGATTAAATGTGCCGGCGCGCCGCAAAAAATCATGTATCTGGCCGATGATGTCTTCAAAGGTAAAAGTGGTGTTGGAGAGCGCACCCAGGTGATGTTTTGCAACGCTGGGGCGAGTATGTTTGCCGTGCCCGAGTACCGCGCCACCCTCGATAAAATTGTCGAGGAGCGGGGGATTCAGGTCAAGTTCAAACATAGTCTCAAAGAAATTAAGCCCGATACGCGAGAGGCCATTTTTGATGTCACCACCGATGGGGGGGTAGAAGAGGTGAGTCTCCACTACGATATGATTCACGTCGCCCCACCCATGAGCGCCCCAGATTTTATTGCCCGCAGTCCTCTCGCCTCGCCAGCGGGTTGGGTAGACGTACACCGCGAGACGCTACAACACGATCGGTATCCGAACGTGTTCAGCTTGGGAGATGCCTCCTCCTTACCCACCTCCAAAACAGCGGCGGCCATTCGCAAACAAGCCCCGGTTCTCGTCAGCAATCTTTTAGCCATGATGGACTCTCGCTCTGGGGCCCGAAAGTATGGGGGATATACTTGCTGTCCCCTGATTACCGGCTACGGGAAAACGGTGATGGCAGAGTTCGATTACACCCTAAAACCCACTTCGACATTTCCGTTCGATCCGAGTCAAGAACGCTACAGTATGTGGGTTCTCAAAAAGACGGTGTTGCCCTGGGTGTACTGGAACCGGATGTTGAAAGGAAAGTCTTTTGAAGGAGATTGGTTGAAGTTTTTGAAAGGGAAAAGCTGAGATCGTTGTTTCTAGTGGAGCGATCGGGCAACGGAAACTCGATCGGGGAGGGGTTGGAAAACGGGCGCTTTTTCTACGCTTTCTCTTCTTCGGGCGCAGCATCGGCGAATACGATCGCCACTTCCACCAAACCCTCTTCCGGTTGGCACACTTCCACGCGCACGTTGGGACCGAAAAACTTTTCCATCTTCTCGGTCTTTTCCTGCCAGGTCTCGAAAGCGACGAGTGGGGACTCAAATACCAAAATTAAGGCGTAGCATCCCTCAATAGATTCCTCGCGTATCCCCTCGATAATGGGTCTTTCTTGCTCGGAAAGACCCAGTCCCAAGTAGGATAGTGCTTCTTCGAGATGAGCGTCCTGACCGTAGCGATAGCGGGTAATATCTTCGCGAATTTGGGTTTGGGTGGAGGTGGCTTGGCGTTCTCGCAGGGCAAGTACCTCCGGTGAGGTGGGTTGGATGAGGGGAACGGGTTTTAATTCCCCAGATTTGAGTGCCAAGCCGATGAGAATCAGGGGAATCCCGTAAAAAAATCCCGCTAGATTGAGCGTGGCGTAGTCGGCAAAATAGGCTCCAAAGCCGATAACGGTAATGACAAGACCAAGACGGATGCCTAGTTTGCCCAGAGATATTTGACGTAGCATACAATTCAAAAAAGGTGTGGGTGCACGAATCGATCGAGCCTTCTCGTGCTGACCCCATCGAACTTGAATCGGACAACAGAAACAACGAACTGCATCGGATGAAAGCGAGATCTCGCTTTTCGTACCGGACGAGTTTGATGGAGGCTCAAAGCGATGCTTTACCGATTGTCGCCGATTTGGGGCCGAAGCGATACCCAAAGTGAAATTGACGGTAACTGGTACAATTTCACCAGCCAATATCGCAAAAATTTAAGATCCATGGATAAAGCAGCAATTCGATCGCAAATCGCCGCCATCGAAGGCAAGCGAGAATTTCTGGTGCGACTCTTAGAACGGCCGGATTTGGGAACTCTCAGAATTGACGTGAATCAAGCGCTTGAAGAAATGGATGATTTGATCGAGGAGTTTCGGCGGACTTTTCCCAACGGAGATTAAAACGATCGAAATTTAAGTCAATGGATTGGGGTGCGAGATCGAGTTAAGTCTCTTGCATCCCTTTTTTTCGCTAATAGAGGGGTAAAAACATCCGGATACTTACTTTCCCAGTGCGAACGATCTACAAACCCGTGTTGTCGGGTGTGGATGAAGGGGACGCGAATTCCAATGGCGATGGACTCAGATGCGATCGCGATCGCTCGTACTGATGGGACAATGTCACGGCGATCGATACAAAAATCTTTCATATTCAGATTGTAGGATATTTGTACCCCTTCGGAATTCAGTCCGACGGTCGTCGGGCTTCCATACAAGTGTTCTCTAGATATTCACTAGATCCCATTTGAGTTACAGGCTGTTAATCTTATGAACTTCTACAATCGTTTCGAGAAAACAACGTCCGACGTATTTTGCCAAATTTGGTGTTCGGGCCGAATTACCAAAGACGATCGCTCTGAGTTAAAGTCTGCATTTTTAAAAGACCGCCTCGGAGAAGAAGATAAAGCTGCCGTCGATCGAATGCTGCACGCCATTCGTCGCGGGTGGTTGGTGCTCGACTAGCCTCTATAGAGCCAGTGGGATTTCCCGCGAGTTATCCGTCACCTCGGATACACAAAAATCAGATCGAATTTTCCACGTACCAGGTGTAACCATTTCACTCGATCTAGCCATCATAAACGACAACTCTTCTATTCCCCTTGTCTTTTTTGCACCGATCCAACCGATTCAACCGGATTTGATATTATTTGTCGTCGCCTCAAAGAGAACGCGAGACGATTAACCCCTCAAACTCCCCAACGTTAAATCGGCTCATCGACTAATCCAGTCTCGGGTTCTAGATCGTCGGTGTCTTCGGTATCTTCAGCATCACTAGACCATTCAGAAGCGATCGACCCATCGACTAATCCAGTCTCGGGTTCTAGATCGTCGGTGTCTTCAGACCCCCGAGACCATTCAGAATCTTGGGGGTTTTTCCGAACATCTTCCGGGGCTTTTAGCCGCTCAATCTCTTCGGATGCGATCGACCCTTCGCCAGAGGGCGCACTCTCGAGTAGGGCGATCGCCCCAACGTCCGGTTCTGGGATGGGTAAGTTTTTCTTTTCAAACGTCAGGACACCATCAATACAATCAACAAGGATCGTATCTCCTTCCACAAACGTCAATTCCAAAAGTTTCGTCGCCAGGGGATTCTCCAGTTCCCGCTGAATTGCCCGTTTCAGGGGACGCGCGCCGTATACCGGATCGTAACCGGCATCGGCAATATAGGTGGTTCCTGCCTCTGTGAGTTCGATGGTGATTTTCTGTTCTCCCAACAGCCGTTCGATGCGCTCGATCTGGATGTATACGATATCCCGCAGTTCGTCTTTACTCAGCGGATGGAAGAGAATGAGATCGTCGATGCGGTTGAGAAATTCCGGGCGGAAATGCGATCGCAGCGCCTCGTATACTCGCGATCGCATCTCTTCGTAATCCTCCTCCTTCCCCGACACCTCCAGGATATGCTGGGAACCGATATTGCTCGTCATCACGATGACGGTGTTGCAAAAATCCACCGTCCGACCCTGAGAATCGGTAATCCGTCCGTCGTCGAGGACTTGCAGGAGAATATTAAAGACATCGGGGTGTGCCTTTTCCACCTCGTCGAATAGCAGTACCGAGTAGGGTTGGCGGCGAATTGCTTCTGAGAGTTGTCCCCCTTCCTCAAATCCCACATATCCCGGCGGTGCGCCTACCAACCGAGAGACGGAGTGTTTCTCCATATATTCCGACATATCGATCCGCACCAGGGCATCGCGATCGTCGAAGAGGGAGGCGGCTAGCGCCCGTGCCAGTTCCGTTTTTCCCACCCCCGTCGGCCCCATGAACAAGAACGAGCCAATGGGTCGTCCGGGGTCTTTCATTCCGGCGCGGGCGCGGCGAATGGCGGCCGAAACCGCTTCGACGGCTTCCGATTGACCGATGACTCGTTTGTGGAGTTGGGCTTCGAGTTGGAGTAGTTTTTGCCGTTCCGACTCCAGGAGGCGATTGACGGGAATTCCCGTCCATTTGGCGACGATTTCGGCAATATCGGCGTCGGTGACCTCTTCGCGCAGCATGGACATCCCTTGAGATTGCCATTCGAGCAGTTCTGCTTCGCGCGCTTCGCGATCGGCTTGGATGACGGCGAGTTCTCCGTATTTGAGTCGCGCTGCCAACTCCAACTCCGATTGCCGTTCTGCCTGTTCGATGCGCACCCGCATTTGCTCTTCTTCTTCCTTCAAATTGGCGATCGCATCGAGGAGTTGCTTTTCTGTTTGCCACTGGGAATTGAGCTGTTGCTGTTTGTCCTTAAGCTGGTCGATTTCCAAGCTAATGCGGCTCAAACGGTCTTGAGAGGCGGCGTAGACTCCCGCCGCCGATCGCTCTTCCTCCGCTTCTAGAGACAGTTTTTCCATCTCCAGCTGCATCACCCGCCGCTCGATATCTTCAAGTTCGGCCGGTTTGGAGGTAATCTCCATTTTCAACGTTGCCGCCGCCTCATCCACCAAATCGATCGCCTTATCGGGCAAAAAGCGATCGGTAATGTAGCGATTGGAAAGCGTCGCCGCTGCCACCAAAGCCGAATCGATAATCGTAACACCGTGGTGAACTTCGTAGCGTTCCTTCAACCCTCGCAAAATCGAAATTGTATCTTCAACGCTGGGTTGACCCACGTACACCTGTTGAAACCGACGCTCTAGAGCTTTATCCTTTTCAATATGCTTGCGAAACTCTTCGATCGTGGTGGCCCCGATACAGCGCAATTCCCCCCGCCCCAGCATGGGTTTGAGCAGGTTTCCAGCATCCATCGTTCCCTGGGAACCCCCCGAACCGGTGCCGATGACGGTATGGAGTTCGTCGATAAACAGAACGATTTGTCCGCCGGAACCCGTCACCGCTCGTAGAACCGATCGCAACCGCTCCTCAAATTCTCCGCGAAACTTCGCCACGGCAATCAAACTTCCCATATCCAGGGAAATGAGCTGGCGATTTTTCAGAGATTCGGGTACGTCGCCATTGACAATGCGCTGGGCGAGGGCTTCGGCAACGGCAGTTTTACCGACCCCCGGTTCGCCGATAAGCACCGGGTTATTTTTGCGGCGGCGAGAGAGAATGCCAATAGTTTGGCGAATTTCGTCATCTCGTCCGATGACCGGATCGAGTTTGCCAGCCCGCGCTTCTTCCGTCAAATCCCGTCCGTAGCGTTCTAGGGGATTTTCTTCTTGTTCGGCTTTGGCTTTTTTCGCTTTTTTAGCTTTTTTCGCCTGGGTTGCCGCGCGCACTCGATCGATAGCCGCAGCGAGTTGAGATTGCTCTACCCCCAAGCTTTTCAGGATGCGCCGCCCGATGCGATCGTCCTCGGCAAACCCCAGCAGCATATGCCCGACCTCGATTTGCTCTGCCTGGAAATTTTGCCGGGCTTCCTCGGCTTTATCGAGCATAATATCTAGGTTGCGCCCCAGATACAATTGCTCGATGCGCATCAATTTGGGGTGACGCTTGGCAAAGGAGTCGAGTTGGGGGAGCAAAGATTCCACCTCCACCCCCACTGCCTGTAAGATTTGATGGGACTCGTCGGCGTGTTCGAGGAGGGCAATGGCGACGTGTTCGACCTCTAAGTACTGGTTTTTGTAGCGCTTGGCAATATCTTGCGAGTTAACGATCGCATCCCAGGCTTTATCGGTAAATTTAGTGTGGTCGGTTGGCTGCACGATCGCTCCTTCGCGGTACTAGAGGCTGTTGAAAGGTTCTTTAAGAAAGGTTACATATAACTATAGTCCTTGGGCAACCCACCCAGGTCGATCGGGGGATTTTTTGAGAGACCGGTCTTGGGGGCAAAGGAGGCAGCGGTCGGAATCCCGCATGGCGCGCAAGACGCAAAGGAACGCCGACCGTTGGGAGGCTACTTATCCAAATTTCTCCTGTTTTCCATCACCGCGTCACCGCATCTTTCTCCCCATCTCCCATTTCCTAGTCACGGGATGCCAAAAAATTCTAAACTATCGGGATATTGAGAAAATCGAGCGCGACTTCCGTATTAAATGCCTCCTCGAACATTCCCCGATCGATACTCAAACCCAGTACGTATCTATAGAGTCTAGTCCCCAATTACTACAGAGGTTATCTGCGATGTCCGAACCCAATGGTGTCATGATGCAATATTTCCACTGGTATCTTCCACCGGATGGAAGTTTGTGGAACGAGCTGACCGAAAAAGCCCAAGAATTAGCCCAAGCCGGAATTACCTCCCTTTGGCTGCCCCCTGCCTATAAAGGAAAGGCTGGCGGTTACGATGTGGGTTATGGCGTATACGACATGTTCGACTTGGGAGAGTTCGACCAAAAAGGTTCGGTTCGCACCAAATACGGAACCAAGGATGAGTATATCCAGGCGGTCAAAACGGCAAAGGATGCAGGAATACGCGTCTACGCCGATGTGGTGCTCAATCACAAACTCGGGGGAGACGAAGTCGAAGAGGCACAAGCAACGCCCTTCAGCCCCAACAACCGCCGACAACCCATCGGCGATCTTCGCACCGTCAAGGTTTGGACGCATTTCACATTTCCGGGTCGTCAAGGCAAATACTCGGATATGGAATGGCATTGGTGGCATTTCGATGCCGTGGACTATAATGCTTACGACGAAGACTTCAATGCCGTTTACCTATTTGAGGGTAAAACCTTTGACGACGATGTTGACCTGGAAAAAGGCGGGTACGACTATCTCATGGGTTGCGATCTGGATGCGGGACATCCCGAAGTGCGCGAGGAATTAGTCCGCTGGGGAGAATGGTATGTAGACACAACTGATATCGATGGTTTTCGATTCGATGCGGTCAAACACGTCAGAGCCGGCTTTTTCCCCGAGTGGCTTAATGACTGCCGCGAGCGTGCCGGACGGTGCTTATTCGCCGTGGGTGAATATTGGTCTTACGAAGTTGAAGCGTTGCACCATTTTATCGAGATAACAGGGGGCGATGTGAATTTGTTCGACGCACCGCTGCACTATAACTTCAGCCAGGCGAGTAAGAGCGGAAACAACTACGACTTGCGGCAAATTTTCGACAATAGCCTCGTTCAACAGCAGCCAGCACTTGCTGTCACTCTGGTTGAAAATCACGACTCCCAACCGCTACAATCTCTCGAATCTGTTGTTGAGCCGTGGTTTAAGCCCCTGGCTTACGCGCTGATTTTGCTGCGCCGCGATGGCTATCCCTGCATTTTTTATGCAGATTATTACGGCGCTCACTATAAAGATGTCGGCACGGACGGTAACGAATACGAGATTTGGTTAGACAGCCACAAATGGTTGATTGACAAGTTCTTGGAGGCTCGCCGTACCTACGGCTATGGCGACCAATACGATTACTTCGACCACGCCAACACCATGGGCTGGACTCGGTTGGGAACCCAAGAGCACCCCGGTGGCATGGCGGTGGTTCTCACCAACGGCGACAACGGACGCAAGCGGATGGAAGTGGGTCAGCCTAACAAAACGTATATCGATATTACCGAGCATATTAGCGAGTCGGTCACCACAGATGATGAAGGTTGGGCAGAATTTCACTGTCCGGCTGGGTCGGTTTCGGTTTGGGTGCCGCAGGATTAAGTTAAAACAGTTGGGGGAGACAGTTGTCTCCCCCAACTGTTAAGAAGTTGAGCGAACTCAAACTTAATGAACTTCTTGAGGTTGTGTGGCTCGATACACTCTCGGCTTGTGCGCTCCTGTGGAAGCACCTATCATCGATGCGACTAAACCGAACAGCGAACCGAATAAGAACGACCAAGCCGCTTTAGCCGCATTTCCCGCTAAATTGCGAGCTTCGGCGCTGCTTACATCGGGGGCTTGATTCGGGAGTGCCAAGCCGCCCGGTTCTTGCACTTGATTTAAGACTTCCCCGGCATTTGAGGCGACGATGCCGAAGGTACCCGATACGCCACTTGCCAGCAGCCAAGTGCTTAAAGCCAACGTCGTCGCCCAGAGAATTGCTCCGTTGAGCAGAGCTGTTTTGCTATTCATCGGACCGCAAGATCTCGCCATCACCCAGCCTCCTAAAAATAGAGACAGCAGCAAGCTGATAATCGACCAGATACCGACGCTGGTCGCACCGGGAGCGGAACCCGCAGCCCCCGCACTCAAACCGAGGGAGGCTCCCAGGGCACTCAACACCAATTGCGCCGCGATCGCAATGACGATACCACCAAAGATGGGACCCCAGCGGACGCGATCGTGATAGTCCACGGGGATGGGTTCGGTGGGATGAGTTGCATTAATGTGTGGCTGGGATTGGGAAGGGCTATTATATGTCATTATCTTTATCCTCGACGATCGCGGTCACAAAATTCAAAGTAGTGTCGATCGAACTTCGATCTTCATTTTCATTTTTGTATCCGGAAATAGTTTCTTGACTGTAAATAACGATACGTTTTACCAAGGTTGTATGGCTATCTACCGAAAGAAGTAAATATACGCTTCGATCGATTGTCTGAAATCGCTCTTTAGGTAGACGAAAAAATTGAGCGATAAAACTTACTATTAAATTTATAAACGGTTCGAGAATGTAAGCATTTGTCAGTTCTCCCCTCGTGAAATCGTAGCCCGCGCGATTTCTTCTATCTTTTAACGTTTGAAGATCGAGCTTTTTTGCTTGTTGTGTCTTAAGCTCTAAGTTTAACCGAAGAGCATAACGATTGTCTCAGACCGTTGAAAAGTCGGAATAGGGACGGTGAGAACCTATTGAAAGGACTTGCAACTCACACCAAAAGTTAGGAACTACACACTTATGGCACTTTACAAAATTAAAGATTTTTATCCCGATTATAAAGATGAAGTTTTCGGTGGCGAAGACATTAAGGGATATGACGTTTACGCAGGACTAACAG
>NZ_JADEXN010000145.1 GCF_015207075.1 Zarconia navalis LEGE 11467 | reverse complement strand
GGGTTCTGAAGTCGAAGACTCTTCCCCCGTGACGGTTGCTCTTCTCGGTGGGGGTGAAGGTTGAGAGGGTTGCGGCGGTTCGGGAGGAGTCGGTAAGGGTCGGCGAACGTCCTGCCGATCGTTACCTCGGAACATATTTCCCAGAGCCAATGCAACCAACACGATCGCGAAAATTGCCAGTAAGATTAATACCCACATAAAACTATTCTCTCCTCAACGACAAAACATCTGGCACACCACCGAAACCCCAACTGAAATGATTTTACTTTAAGGGGGACAAGGAATTCGGAATTCGGAATTCGGAGTTCAGAATGGGGGGATGAAGCGCGGAATTCGGAAAGGGGAGAATAACACGCTCACCGATTTTTCGTTGTCAATTGTCCCTTGACTTCTTCCCAATTCATGCGATGTGCAACTTTGAGCCAAGCCGTGTGGCTAGTATTTGTAAAAAATGAACGGAATCGACTTAGAACCCAATGCTAGTTCCAGAAGCGATCGCGCCAGTTGGCGGATTATCGGTCTGACGGGGGGAATTGCCACGGGAAAATCTACCGTTGCCAACTATTTAGCCCAAACTTATCATTTACCAGTATTGGATGCAGATATTTTCGCCCGCGAAGCCGTAGAACCGCCTTCCCCAATTTTGGAGCAAATTCGGCAGCGCTACGGCGATACAATTCTACAAGCTGATGGAACCCTCGATCGCCCCGAGTTGGGGGCGATCGTCTTCGATCGCCCCGAGGAGCGTCAGTGGCTCGAAGGACGGATTCATCCTTACGTCCGTCGGCGGTTTGAAGAGGCGATCTCCAATTACCGCAAAAGCGATCGACCGATGGTTTTGGCGATTCCTTTATTATTTGAAGCTCGGATGACCGATTTAGTCAGCGAAATTTGGGTGGTATCCTGTTCGCGGATCCAGCAGCAAGAACGGTTGATGAAACGCGATCGTCTCACCCGAGAACAAGCCATCGCTCGAATTGAGTCGCAGATGCCAACGGCCGAAAAATGCGATCGAGCCAATTGGGTATTGGATAACTCCTCCACCCCCCACATCTGGATAGAGCAGCTCAAAGCGGCATTACGTTAGTCTAGATTTGGTGTGATGTGGGAAATAATTTTCAATGTTGATTCAAATTCCATTTTCAGTGCGAGCGAATTGTTTGGCAAAACAACTCAGCGCGATTGCAATGTCGATGTCGATCGGCATGGGTCTAGCGATGGTACCAGGTCAAAGCGCGCTTTCCACCGATGGAATGACACGGCCTCCCGAGTATCCCCAGCCAAAGATCGTTGAAGGGGAACTCGTGCGCACCGCACGATACCGAACGCCGTCGGAACTGCTTGCCGAAGCCGAACGCATGGTACTGCTTGGAGATATCGAACGAGCGATCGCCGCCTACGAAGAAGTGCAAATACTCAATGGGTTCTTTGGCATTGGTGCCAATTCGTGGAACAAGCTTTGTTGGTACGGCAGTCTTTGGGGATATGCAGGCGATGTCATCCATGCCTGCGAAAGTGCGGTGGATCTGGCTCCGGACAATATTAACATTATCGACAGTCGCGGTTTGGCACGGGCCCTCAGCGGCGATCGAGAAGGGGCGATCTCCGACTTTACCACCTTCGTCGAAGGGGCCCAAAACGACACCCGAAAGTTTCAACGCCAAGAATGGATCGATGCTCTCAAAGAGGGGGAAAATCCATTTACCCCAGATGTCGTGCGGTTGTTATTTATTGAGTAGAGTGCGGTTGGAGTTGTTGTTGCCAAAACTCAACCAGCCATTCCTTGACGCGATAGGTTGCCCGACAATCATCTTCGTTGTATTGCAAGATCGTCTCTAAATAGCGGCGATCGCCCGTTTCCAGCCATTTGTTGTACCAACAAATGCACTGCGCGCCATTGGCTGACGCATCGCGCCATTCAAAACCAATCCAGCGAGCCATGGCTTTAAGCGCATAGCTTTCTACGGGCAAAACCACCGTTTGCGTCATCCACAGATGCACGTCTACAAAGCGATCGAGCAGCGGTTTCCACAGGAAATCGGGGGTATTGTAGCGCTTGGCTAACTTGCTGGTGGTTTTCACCTCGTAGTCGCAAAAGTGAAAAATGGGCGCATCGGGATACATTCCCACAACTTCCAAAAATTGCATCCAAACTTTTTCCTCATCTTCGGGCTTTTCGGCAATTAAGGGATAGAATTTTTCCGTTCCTTTGAGTCGATCGATGACCAACACGCCAAAGAGAAAATCGATATCGAGTTCCGGTTCGGCTTCCAAATCGAAATGAAGCTCGACGTTTGCCTTCAAATAGGGAGGGATGGGAGCGTCGGAATCTTGGCGATTAAGTTTCAAACGGGAGGTGACTGGACTGGGAATGAATAAGGAACTGACGCGGTTGCTTTTCCAAATGGCTCGATTTTCTAGAGTCGCCACAGCTTGCCAGACGAGTTGTTGAGCGATGTCCTCACCCATCAACGGCACCAACTGCGTCACCCCCAAGTCGGCTAAATCTTCCAGGCCGGTCACTTCAATTTTTTGAAGCTGTTCGTAGCGATTGGGAGTAATACCGGGTAACAACGATAGGTGACGCTGCTTTTCGGCAACAGCGTGACAACTGGTATACCAATGACACAGACCGCAACGCTGACGAGAGATAAACACTTCCGGAGCGCGGCGATCGCGAAGCGTCACAATACACTCATTGAGAATCTGATGCATTTCCCCGACGCGCTGTGCCAAGTTGACCGGATGGGGAGAGCGCTTGCGCAACAGCAACCAAGTTGTGTCGGGCCAAGCTCCCTGTACGTTCGCCAGAACCTGCGCGTCAAATGCCCCCACAATTTGATATTCGATCTTCGATCGCTTCCCCAGTTTGATATTGTGCGCCTCGTACCGCCAGTTGCCAAAGTCCGATTCCCCCGGCTGTTTCACCAGCAAATCGGGAACGCTCAGCAGGGTCGTGCCACCACTCCACTGGGTCAGTAATACCCCTCGGTAGATGCACTCGACCCCCTGCTGCATCAACTCTAGAGTGGATTGACTACCGGCGAGCCAGTTGTAGCGAGGGTAGCTCGGCTGGTGGTAGGTAAAACTTGCCAAAATCTCTTCTCGATGCAGTCGGCTATCCTGGCGAAGCTTCCGCAGAAAGTCGCTCTCCGGTTCCTTGTGCCGAACGTCACCATATACATCTAGAAAAGCTCGCCTCGGACAGCGTTGATAAAAAAGTAGAGTTTCAGCACTTAACAGCATTCCTTTAGGATGACATTTTTTCGATACTTTAGGGGTAGTCCGAGGGACAAATTCATTACAGAACTCGAGATCGCGATGTTCGGCATCGTGTTTGATACTTTTGTAGGTGAGCGTCGGGGGAAGTAGGAGATGGGGAGACGGGGAGCGGTCGGACCCCGCGTCGGCGACAGAGGTCGGACCCCGCATGGCGCGCGCAAGACGCAAGGGAATGCCGACAAGCGCAAGGGAACGCCGACCGAGGGGAGACGGGAAGAGAGTAACCCCATAAAATATTGGGGGAATAGCGACTCACCAATTATTCACTATTCATTCATCTTCCCGAGCCTCCGAAGCTCTCTTTAAGGCTATAACCGTTCGCGGTTAGCTGTTTGCGGTTGAGAAAATTGCAGACAATTGCGTCCGGCTTGTTTGGCTTGGTAGAGTGCACCATCCGCCTGCAGTAACAATTCCCGATCGCTGAATCGATTGTTCTGACTGGCGATCGCACCGCCAATACTCAGGGTAACGGGTAATGTTTTCCCATCGGGAATATTAATGGCTGACGAGGCGACTGCCATGCGCAGAGACTCGCCGTACTCCAATGCTAAGGTTGGGCTTAGGCCGGGAGCAACGCAGGTAAATTCTTCTCCGCCGTACCGATAGAGAGAACTTTGCGGGTGAGCTATTCCCAATAACCGTTCTGCAACGGCACGCAACACCACATCTCCAACTAAATGACCGTGAAGGTCGTTGACTTGCTTGAATCGATCGATATCCATCATGAAAATGCACAAATAGTCTTGATCTCCTTGGGTACTGTAGGTTTGTCGAAGGAGATGGGGTAAAGTGCGATCCAAGGCTCTGCGGTTCAATAATCCCGTCAGGCGATCGGTCATCGAAAGAGACTCTAGGAGGTGGTTTCGAGCGATTAACTTTTGATTGGCTTCCTTAAGTTCCTGAGCCAGGCGATGCAAGCGCAATCCCGCTCGAACTCGTGCGGTGAGTTCTTGGACTTCAATGGGTTTGGAAAGAAACTCATCCGCACCGCTATCGAGTCCCTTTACCCGATCGTCTACGTGTCCCCTGCGGGTGAGTAAAATAATGTAAGTGGTTGCTAAGGTGCGATCGGCTTTGACGGCAGCGCAAAAATCCAAGCCGTTCATTTGAGGCATCATCCAATCGCAAATGACCAGAGCCGGATGGAGTGTTTTGACTTGAGTGAGTCCATCCAAACCGTTTTTGGCGACAAATACTGAATGTCCTGCATTTTGCAGTGCTTTTTTGAGAATTAACCGGGTTGTTGGGTCGTCATCTACAATCAGTATTTTTGCCATCACTCTCGGTTGTATTGAAAAAGCGAAAAACCAGATTTATGAATTCTTCGCGTCTATGGCTATTTTAGCTTTAAAAAAATTAAAAAAACTAAAAATAAAGTGAAATTTCTTGTTTTTTATTAAGTTCTCATAAAGATTTTTAATTGACCGAACCCTTTAACCAATAGTGCCAGCAACAAAGTATAGATAAGGGCAATTCCAAACTTTTGCCAAGGGGTAAAACTCATTTCTTCAATCGATTCGTACAAACCCGTTAAACTCAAAATCGGCCAGATTAAATTCCCAAACCCGATGTAGCCGAGCATTGGATTTTTTCCATTTTCAATTATTAATTTAAATTTATTTTGTAAGTAAAATACTTCAAAACAGATCGACAAAACAACCAGTAGGACAATAGAAGCTGCCAGCGTTGTAAAAAAATAACTGAGCGTCGCACTATCTTTTTTTATACCACCTTGAAATGGTTCTAGGCTCAAGCCCAACAACAGCCAAAAAGCAGATTGTCGATAGAGCTTACCGACAAGACTTTCGGTGACTTCTTGAGGATTTTTGGTTAATATAAAACCGAAAGTATATAAAACGGTCACAACGATCGTCGTTTGCCAAACCCATCGACCTTGCAAACCGACCAGTAGACAAACAATAGAAAGTATCCCGATCGCACTGATTCCAATAAATCGACCACTAGACCAACGAAAATTTTCTTCTCGCTTTTGTGACGCTTGCAGCCATTCTACGAGCAGGTCTCCGATCGTGGTGCCGGGAACGACGATAAATAAATATTTTAAATATTCAAATTGAAAGAGCCAGGGAATCGGCGATGCAGACCACAGAGCTGCCACCCAACCCGGTGACGTTGAAGATAGCCGCAAAGCCAGTAAAATCGCCAACAAACCCAATCGAATCGACGGTCGATCTCGGGTCAGCAACCAAATAAATGCGCCGAAAACGGCCATGTTGGTCAAAATAATCAGAATAATATCGCTACGCTCGACAGAGAATCCACTCCCATCGGGATAGCGAATCACACTGAGAAATCGAACCGCCCCAATGATGCCCGCCACCGTCAATCCACGACGCAACAGCAGCGGCCAAGACTTCGGCCAACGAGCATAGCACAGAACGAGCAAACCAAATCCCAACAAACCCAACCACCATTTTTCTTCACCGGGCAACGGGTCGATTTGAGTAGGTCGAACGTGCTGGACGAAAATTGCAAAAGTTCCGAGCAAAAAACCCCGCTTGAGAATTGATAAACTCATCTGCCACCCGTTCCACCCCCGAGAAAAAGCACGAGAGCCGGAAAGAGGAATAGACACCCCCAGGGCAAATAAAAAGATAGGAAAGACTAAATCGACCCAAGTCAGTCCGGGAATGTTGGGATTGAAAGTATGGTCTGGTGGGGGCAATTGAGCGTGATACATCCAAGCTGGCAGCGCCCCCCCAAAGGGAAGCGTTCCCGACAGCACCATCGCCAAAATCGCCAACCCTCGCAAGGCATCGAGGGCATCGGCACGCTTAGGCGAAACGGAAAGAGCAGGAGTTTTCTTCATACTTTCATGAAATATTGCCGCGCATTGGGAGGCAGAGGAAGATGAATGAATAATGAATAATTAACAATTAATAATGACGGCCTGTGCAACTTTTTCCGAGGCCTTGAATTTACGTCGTTGGAGCAACTCACAATTTGGAGATAACCGCCAGTCAAAACGGAAAACCAAGGGTTTGGGACTTTAAGTTGCACATCCCGTTAATGGGTGAGTTGTTATTCTCCCGAAGAGGGTTGGAGGGAATAGGGAAGAGCAACGGACAATTGATAATGGGTCAGTTGCTCTTCCCCCTCTCCCTTGTCCTCCTTGTCTCCCTTGTCCTCCATCTCCCCGTCTCCTCAAAGAAGGGGTTGAGCTTGAAGACACTCATCGAGATCGAGTGCCCAGAGCTTTGAGTAAGCGTCGGCGATCGCCGTTTGACCTCGTAAAAAGCCGGTATTCGCCCCCGGACAGATCGAAGATAGGGTTTCGGGGGTAAATCGATCGAGGAGGGTTTGCACGCTGCGAATTTGGCGCGGCCAGTGGAAGGTTTTCACCGTTCGCAACGGCACGGGCAACCCTTGGCGGTTCGGAAGCAGATGGCGACCGGAAAACAACACACCGC
Organism: Zarconia navalis LEGE 11467; assembly: GCF_015207075.1. Taxonomy (GTDB): domain Bacteria; phylum Cyanobacteriota; class Cyanobacteriia; order Cyanobacteriales; family Geitlerinemataceae; genus Zarconia; species Zarconia navalis. The sequence goes on along the minus strand of NZ_JADEXN010000145.1, from coordinate 3,221 downwards.
CCCCGCCGCTATAGTACAAGCAAGACGAACCTGGCGAGTGACCCGGCGTCCAAATTCCCTTCGCACTATCTCCCAATGCGATCTCTGACTCGAATACCGTCGGCTTGGCTTCGGGCAGCAGGTAGGCTTCTTGTTCTTGGATTAGAATTTCACATCCTGTCTCAGCCTGGATTTGAGCGGCTTTTCCGATGCTGCCGCGATGGGTGATAAATAGACACCCGACTCCCCCTTGCTCTTGAAGAAAAGCTTGAGTCCGATCGTTCCACGGCGGAGAATCGATCAGGATATTGACAACTTTTTCTACAATGAGATAAGCGGTTGCTCCTAGCGTGTCCCGATTTGGGGAAAAAGCAAAAACGTTGTCCAGGACAGCCCGTGGTTTTTTGGGCGCAGTGTTGCGTTGGGATGGCATGAATTTTTGGTTGCTTTTACTCCTTGGACTTCTTACCTATCTTATTTTGCAGCGAAGTGTTCCGCGCATCACTCGCACGCCAATTTGGATTTTGTGGCTGGTGATGATGACCCCGGCCTCGATTTTGACGGTTTGGGCGCTCATTTACGGGGAAGATGCCAACCTGCCGGCAATTTTGGCCATCGGACCGTTTGCGATTTGCTTTGTGTTGTACTGGTGGTTGGTACAACGGGGTCGGATATCTCCCAAGGAATCCCAGACGGTACAAACGTCTCAGGTCCTCTCAAATGCGGTTGAGATGACACCCAACTTAGAGGAAGAAACCCCCGAGCAACCTCCAACTCGAACGATCGATCGCGAGGAAGAGGGTCAGTTGCGAGACTGTTTCCCGTGGTCGGTGTACTACCTGCGAAATCTGGAATACCGACCCCAGGTGGTGGTGTGTCGGGGGCAGTTGCGAACCAATCCCGATCGAGCGTACCAAACCATTCAAGGTAATATCGAGAAAACATTTGGCGATCGCTTTTTGGTGGTGTTTCAAGAGGGGTTTTATGCCAAGCAACCTTTCTTTATCCTCGTCCCCAATCCACAGGCGGAATCGAAAAAGCCCCAAGAGTCCGAAGCCACGACGCGACCGATTTTTGCGTTGAGCTTGCTGCTGATTACGCTATTTACCACCACCGTTAGCGGGGCAGTATTTGCGGGAGTCGATGAGGCGGCCCTGCGCTCCGATCCCGCTCGACTTTGGGAAGGATTATCCTATTCTTTACCCTTAATTGCTATTTTGGGGGTTCACGAATTCGGTCACTACTTTGCCGCTCGGTTTCACCACATTCGCTCGACTCTACCCTATTTGATTCCCTTTCCGTTTTTTCTGGGAACCGTTGGGGCTTTTACCCAGATGCGATCGCCGATTCCCGATCGCAAGGCGCTATTTGATGTGAGCGTCATCGGTCCCCTTGCCGGATTGGCCATCTCGATTCCCCTTCTGGTTTGGGGTATGGCTCATTCGCAAGTCGTTCTGCTGTCGGCATTGGAAAACCCCGATAGCGCGGGATTGCTCAATTTTGAAGCTCTCAAACCCCAGTTTTCTTTGCTACTTTCGGTCGTGAGTAAGTTGGCATTGGGGGATAGTCTAAATGCCGATACGGTTATTGACCTCAATCTCGTAGCGATTGCGGGCTATTTGGGGTTGATTCTCACGGCTTTCAATCTGTTACCGGTGGGGCAACTCGATGGCGGTCATATGGTTCATGCCATGTTCGGCCAGCGGACGGCCCTGGGTATCGCCCAGGTGACGCGGCTGTTGATGTTAGTGCTGGCTTTAGCCTACGGCGATCGCAAAGAATTACTCTTTGGGGCGATCGTCTTGTTTTTGATGCCCATTCGCGACGAACCCGCTCTCAATGATGTGAGCGAACTCGACAATCGCCGCGATTTTATCGGATTGATGGCTTTGGCACTGCTCGCGGCCATTTTGCTGCCTGCCCCGAAGGTATTGACCCAAGCTTTGGGTTTTTAAACGGCCATGGCACGCAAGCCTCAATCCATACCCTGCAAACTCTTGACCCTTCAAGTTGTCTCTCGAGCGACTCGCCTGCTCTGCAATCGCTCTCTAATATAGAGGAGTAAGAAGATTGCTATCTTGGATAAAGATCGGCTTTGGTGGCAGCTTATGGCATCGGTTTCTCCCTCTTCAACATCCGGTTCTTCAGAGGTATGTCCTCCCTCTCTGAAGGCGGGATTGGCAGCGCTCAAACAGGGTCGGACAAAAATTGCGATCGCCCATTTAGAAGGCATCGTCGGCCAGTCTCCCCGTCAGGCGGAAGTTCTTCAAGCTCAGATGGGGTTGGCGATCGCCTACGATAAAATTGGCGACACCGCCCGAGCGACCTCCACCTGCGAAGATTTGCAGGCTAGCGACAACCCAAAAGTTCGGCACTGGGCAACGAAAACCCTAGCGAGTTGGGCGAAACGTTCGAGCCAATCAGCTCCTCGCTCCCCAGCCAAGCCGACGGGATTCGTTCCTTTAGACGAAGAACCTCCAGCGTCGCCAGCGCCCAAGCCGACGGGATTCGTCCCGTTAGATGAAGAGCCTCCATCGCCACCAGCGCCCAAGCCGACGGGATTCGTCCCGTTAGACGAAGAACCTCCATCGCCACCAGCGCCCAAGAAATTCGTACCGTCAAAGGACAAATTCCATCGAGATCGATCTCCTCGCGAGAATTTCCCCGCATCCCCAATCCCAGCAATCGATCTAGAAAAGGCAAAAGCACCGCAATCTCCAGAACCCACCACAACTGAAAGCGAAGATTCAGACTCTATTTCCCCATCCATCCTCAAAGATTCCCCACCCTCCTATCAGTGGCGCAATCGAGGACGGGCGAAAAATTGGAAACGCCTGAAAACCCCGCCGATCTCTCGACTGTACGCAATGCAAGGAGTTAGTGCGATCGCCCTCATCGGGCTTGCAAGTTTGCTGCTGCGAGGGTTCATGCACGTCACCAACGAAATCCTTGTGGGCTTGCCCTTCACTCGCCCCATCCAAGCCTTTTACTACGATCGCACTTCGATGCTGGTGGGTGTCTTGCTTTTAGTGGCGATCGCTTCCCCATGGCTGCTCGATAGTATTTTGCGCGTCGGCTTTGGCTTGAAGCCCCTCACCACCAGCAAGCTCAACCGCTACAGTCCCGAAGCCTATAAATCCCTCGGTCGAGTTTGCCGCCAGAAAAATTTACCCTTCCCCACCCTAGGTATTTTGCCCGATGCCACCCCGGCAATTTTGACTTACGGGAACTGGCCGAAAACC
>NZ_JADEXN010000144.1 GCF_015207075.1 Zarconia navalis LEGE 11467 | reverse complement strand
ATCGATCTCTTCTCCCTTTTCGTTGACGGTGATGACATCAAAGGAAAACGTCTCGAAGGCTAACTCAGAAGGTTGAGAAGGCGGTTCGGGTGTCAGAGTAGGTTCTGGAGTAGGTTCGGGGGTGGGGGTAGGTTTTGGTGTCGGAGTGGGTGATGGAGTGGATATTGGCGAATCGGACTCCATTCCTTGAAAAATTGCATTTCCTACAGTCGCCAGTCCCAACCCCGCACCACCCCAGAGACTCCATTGCATCAATTGCCGTCGAGTCACCCCTGGAGTTGGGGAACGGGTTTGAGTTCCGCGATGAGTGTAAACAGAACTGACGATTCGCGGTGATTTTGACTGCCGACGACTCGTTTGACGGCGCGGCGCGGGTGACGGTTCGGGAGTAGATGCCAAACGTTCGAGTGCTGTTACTGCCTCCAAATCTGCCGGAGAAGCTCCCAATACCCGAATCCAAAGCTGTCGTGCTAATTCTCGATTCCCATCCTCTGCTGCTCGATAAGCATCCAATTTCAGCGTCGCAACATCACTCAAGGTTGCATATTCCGGCACTAAAATCAGGTGAGCGCGATCGATCGGTTCTGCTGTTGTCAGTGGGGTTTGAATCCGCTTGCCATGTTCCCGGTTCAACTGGGGAACCCGACGCGCCAGATACGCATCCAACCGTTCCACCGTCGCACATCTTCCCTGCACCCCCAACCCTTCCAATAGCGCGTAGGTAAAGACTCCCTGTCCCAGCGCTTCCACCTCGTAGGAGAGTTCGTTAGGGCTGCACGAGGCGATGCTAATTACCCCCATCTGCTGCGCCTGTTGTGCCGTTTCCCGCCCCATCCCTTCGGCGGATTTACCACCGTTATCTCGGCAGGCATCTAGCAGCAGGACGATATTATCCGCCCCGCAGCGCCGCAACTGCCCCAAAACGTAGCTGACGGGAATGGCAGTTTTGGGAATATTAGCTGTATAGCTATCGGCTGCCATCAAGTAATCTTGCCCCTCGTGGCGTACCCCATGTCCGCTAAAAAAGAACCAGAAATTGTCCCCCGCCCCCATAAACGGTTTCTCGAACCGTTCGTCTAGGAGGCGCAGTAAGTTGGAATAAGTGGGACGGGTGGAGGTATTGCCAATTTTGGGGGAGTTGTCGGCGTAGTAGTAAACTTTCTCGAATCCCGCCCGATTCTGCAACCAATCTCGCATCATCTGGGCATCGCGCTGGGCGTATTCCAGAGGACGCGAGAGGTGTTCGTATTCGTTAATGCCGATCGCGATCGCCCAGTTTTTGGCCATCTATTGCTAAGGTTTACGTTTGAATTTCAGTTTAACCGCACCCTTACTGCCCATTTCGAGTCCCGATCCGACTAAACTTACTTTACCCCGACCGTCTATTTCCACCGATAGCTCGATTTCCTCAAGCTGCATCCCGGATTGTTGCCGACCGGGCGATCGGCTCACCAATCGTTGTACCATATCTAGCAAGCGCTCCATTTCGAGTTCCAGGGTTGCTACGGGAACTTCGCTGATTGTTGCCTGACCTTCGACCGTACCGTTGGGGGAGTGATTTGTAGTTTCTTCGGGCACTTCAATATCCAAGAACGTCGCCCCCACCCCCGGATTCTTTTGACCGTCGATCGAGATAGATTTTGGTTCGGGTTCGGATGCAGCTTCGGTTTCGGTTTCGGCTTCCGGGGAATGGTAGGTGATAATGCGAATGGTTTCTTCTGGCATCGGTTTGAGGATTGTTTCTTGGCAGTTTAACCTTTTCTCCACCTCCCCATCTCCCTATCTTTATAAGGCTATGCTGTTCGCAATTAGCGCCCTTGGCACATCGCGCTAATTGCGAACATAAAATTTCAATAGTTTGGCTTCCCCTATCCCCCGGCTTCTTCCTCACGGGGAATGGTTTTTGACGATCGACTTCACAATCGAGCAATCCAAGTCATGACGAAAACGAAAATTCAAGGGTTTTGCTCCCCCAACTCAAATCCGCGCCTGAGTTAAAAACCATTCCTTGTCAGGTCTCTCCCTCTCCATTACATTTCCAGATTTTGAGTCCCCATCAATCGCTGGCGCACGCTTTCGGCAATCCCATTTCCCAGATAGTCGGGGATGATGCTTTCATTAGGTCCGAGGAGATAGAGAATTAAGCGCGTTCGCCCCCGCCACACCAGAAGGTTGGCATTAATCACCAATAAATCCTCTTGCCAGATGGCGTACATCACCTTGTAAAATAAACCCGGTTGGTTATCCGCTTCGATCAATAGCGCGGGTAGGTGGAAAACCGGATCGACATAAAACTCCGTCTCCACATCTTCTAAACCCGCATCGAGATTGAACTCGACAGCTAGCATCTCTTCAACTTCAAAGTGTCCGGCGAGGGCTTCTCGTACCGCCCGCGCCACGTTCTCGGAGATTTTATCCGTGAGAGCTTTTCCACCTCTAGACACCACCAGCTTGATGAACACCAGCATGGGAGGGTAGATTTGACCGTAGAGACTCAGACTGTGAATCGTTAAGCCATAAGCCGCCAAGACCCCAAAAATATCGCTGAGCAAAAAAGATTGATTGCGGTAGGCAAAGTGGACGGCATTCCGGTTGCCTTCAGGTCGAACTTCAATGACAGCTTGCCGCCGTTTGTAGAGCTGGTACGCGAGTTTGAGGTTTTGCAGTTGAATTTCGCTACTGACAAACTGTTCGTAAAATTGGGGAAACGCGCCGTTGAAGCGCTTTAGAAGTTCTAGAGTGGAAGATTTTAAGCCGGTGGCCATAACGGGGAAGTTAACTCACTGCCTGTTTAGATGCGCGAATTCGATGCGACTCAAAGAGAACGTTCCTCCACTTTAGCTGAATGATGGGAACCTTGCGTGGGGTTGAATCCGTCTGAGTTTTGCAAGGCTACTTCCATGGGTAACCGTCCATCCACAGATATAATGTCTCTTAGAACTCATCGTTCTGCGAGCCAACATTTACCTCAACCATTACCACGCCTGCATGGGTTTTTGGAAAAGTATTTTCAGTAGTCCTGACACTGCCTCCGCTTCTAGGACGATTCCGTTCGAGGAGTATACCGCAGTCGGGGCAAGTCCTCGTCCTAATACTCAAGCTAAAATTTATTTTAGTACCGACCGCAATATCGACCTCTACGAACTAGAAGAACTTTGCGATGCTGTGGGTTGGTCCCGCCGTCCGATTCGGAAAGTCAAAAAAGCGATCGCCCATAGTTTTATTGTGGTTTCCATGTGGGAAGTTCGGGGGACGAGGCGAAGGTTAATTGGGTTTTCCAGAGCCACCTCCGATCATGCTTTTAACGCCACGGTTTGGGACGTGGTGGTTCACCCGGAGTTTCAGAGCAAGGGGTTGGGTAAAGCGCTGATGAAGTATCTCATCAAGAAATTACGCAGCCACGATATCAGTAATATTACCTTGTTTGCCGACCCTCATGTGGTCGAGTTTTATCGGGGATTGGGCTTTATGTCTGACCCGGAAGGGATTAAGGGGATGTTTTGGTATCCGAATTAGCTCGGATATCGGATTTTGAGTTTAAGAAACGATCGCTCGCCCTTTTTAGTCGCTTTTTTGCCAGCAATACAATGAATCGAAAAAATCCCCCACTTTCAGAACGGGGTTGGTCTTTGGACGCGCGATCGCCCCAGGTTATCGAATCGTGGATGCCGACGTGGGAATGGTTTTATCGCTACTATTTTCGAGTTCGCACCGAGGGTTGGCATCATATCAACCCCCAGGAACGGGTTTTGCTGGTGGGTTCCCACAATGGGGGGTTGGCAGCGCCGGATATGGCGATGGTGATGTACGATTGGTTTCGTCGATTTGGGGCGCAGCAACCGGTGTATGGGTTGATGCACTCCCACGTCTGGCAGGTTTACCCGGAAATGGCGAAACTCGCAGCGCAAATGGGGATGTGTTTCGCCTCCACAGCCAGCGACATAAGATTGAGTTAGCGGGGCGTAAGGGCTTCATTAAGCTGGCATTGCGGGAAAATGTCCCGATCGTCCCGATCGTCTCGACGGGCGCTCACGATACGTTATTCGTCCTGTCAGATATCTATCCGTTGATGCGGCAACTCCACGAGTGGGGAATGCCGTGGTTGTTCGATCTCGATCCGCAAGTGTTTCCCATTTATTTGGGGTTGCCCTGGGGGGTGGGTGTCGGACCGATACCGAATTTGCCTCTACCGGTTCAGATTCGGACGCGGGTGTGTGCGCCGATTGTTTTCGATCGCAGCGGACGGAAGGCGGCGAGCGATCGGGCCTATGTGGATGAGTGTTACCACCTGGTGCAGGGACGGATGCAAAGTGAGTTGGATGAGTTATCGCGTCAGATGTGAATTCGGAGTTCAGAATTCGGAATGCGGAATTAAGAGAATTTGGAGTACGTGCAGAGCGCAGGCAACGCCCACGGAAGCGCAGAATTGAAGACGGGGAATGGAGTCGCCACTTCGGAGGATTCCGACGCGAATCCCGAACTGGTGTGATTCATAGGCACAGATTCGATCGGAATGGGTTGAATGTAAATAACTGTAAAATACTCCGGATCGTTGGAGATATCGGCGGATAAGGGAACTATTCGTGGGGTTTAACGTGCGGTTATATGCCAGAAGAAGTACCCGAGATGGGTGCTTTCAGGTATGAAATTCGCCATTAAACTACAACTATTGATTCCCGATTGATGCAAGTTTTCTAGGAGAGTTATCATGCCAGAGCCGTCTAATTCTATTAATTCCGACGTTTCCTCTACTAGCCCAGAACCCGTTCGAGAACTAGAAGAAGTTACTAGTATTTATAATCCTTGCGATCCAAGGTGTATGAAAGGGGGTCTAGTTTATCCTAGTGTAACGAAAAATAGTCAGCATACATGTTTATATGATGAATCTTCTTGTGTTGAGCCTTTAGAAGCACCAATCGAACCTTCTTGTGTTGAGCCTTTAGAAGTACCAATCGAGCCTTCTTGTGTTGAGCCTTTAGAAGTACCAATCGAACCTACAAAAATCAACGAAATGTAAGTATTTAGCTGTCAGTTATCAGCATTAGACTCTTGGAGAAAGCCAAAATTTTCGAAGTTTTAGCTTGGAGAAACTTGAAGTTGTAAGCGGCATCAGAGTTTGAAGCTGACGGCTGATAACGGCTGATACCTGAATGCTTACCACAAAATGATGAATATCGAGATTTTCGTTAAATTCATTTTTTTTTGAATCCCGATATTTATCATTTTAACTACATTGAATAGTCACACTGCACATCAAAGTCTGCAGATTCTTTATGCAAAGAGTTATTAAAACTTCCCTCTATTCGTTTTTTTGCCATACAAGCCGCCCCAACTTTGTGATTAGGAGCTGCATTAATGATAAATTCATAGCACTGTCTTGCTTCTTGAAGCTCATTTAACTGTTCGTGTATATATCCTTTTTTAATCCAAGCAATATAGAACATATCATTTAATTTAATAGATATTTTAAGAGCTTTAATAATGTTTCTACATTCAAGTTCATGCATCAAGCAATTGAGAACTTTTACTTTAAATACATTATAAATTTCTAGTTCTAGCAACAGACTGAAATAAAAATAAACTTCACTTAATTTTTTTCGATATTCTTCAGATTTAAGATTGTAAATTAAAGATTGAGTATTTTTTAATGTATTATCTAATAGATAAATTGCATCATTTATTTGATTTTGGTGTTTCTTGTTTTCACTTAACGAATAAGCTGTCATTACTGTAATTAACTGGAAAATTTCTCTATTATTTTCTGTTAAAATATTCTCTTCTATTTCAAGCTTTGTTAAATATGCAACACTAGCATTAATTGACGTAATCCTAATTTCAATCGAAGATGCACTGATTCTTCCCCAGATAACCACATCTACTTCTAATTTTTTACCTATTTTTTTTGCATCATCTTCACTAGATATTGGTTTTGATACTTCTTTAAAATGGCAAATCTCTGTGTCATAAATATTTTTTAATCCTCCAGGATCGTCTTTTAGCTTTTTCTCTAACCAAAAATCACGATTTATATTCTTATTTCTTGCATCCTCAGCAAAATCTGCAATAATGATAAGAGACTTATTCTCTTCCCTCGCAACCTTCGCACAGTTCTGAAATGCCATTCGCTGCTGGTACGATTTAAAAGGCTGAAATACCGTTTCAACTGTTCCCAACATTCCAACGATCGCACATCCCCAAAAAAATAAAACAAAACGCCGATCGCTCCAAAAACGCGGCAACCTCTCCCGTTTTTCTGCCACTGGAGGATGCATAACGTAATGAATCGTCTGCTGTCCAATATGATTGATTTGGCTGCCATCTCCCTGAATCACATTCGATCGATCGCCACTACTGGACGCATTCAACCTTCCTTCATTGCGATCGAGATGAATATTCTGTTCGATAGATTGAGAGGGGCGATCGGAATCGGGGTTCGAGTTGCGATCGGGTTGTGCCATAGAACGATACCAAATGAGATGCCTGAAACCGCCACCAAACGGATAAAGTTTCGATCCGCCGTTTTATTGGGGTGATAACCATAACCGGAGTAGGCACGGGGGCACTACCCCGACAGGTACGAACAAACGAACGATCTGGGATGGCAATACAAACCTGCAACTTGATACCAAATCAATCGATTCAGTTTGCAAGTCGATCGCGAACAACACCCATCAAAACACCTATCAAAGACCGCCGACGAAATAGGTTGCAGCTACCCCCAACCAAGGGGCAAGGCGAGTAAAAATCGGTTTGAGACTTTGCCACAACCCCGTACTGGCGGTAACCGTTGCCGTCGTTGCTTCCAGGGTTTTGGTCACCCGTTCCAAATTGCTTTTGATGTAATCTTTGTCCGGTTCGGATTCCGTTGCTTCTTCCTTGGCGGCGGCGAGAAACTTCTGGGCTTTTCCCTTCTGGGCATCCGGTAAATTCGCCGTTTCTAGCAAGGCTTGCATCTGAGCTAGCAATTCGATCGCCTGGGCTGAGGTGATTTGTTCTTCTGTGGTATCGAGGGAACCGATCGCGATCGTACTACCATCTCCGAGTACCTGCTTCGCATTCTCCCCGGCTGCCGCAACCCTCAGTTCTCCCGTATTGTCTCCCAGGCTGACATTTTGATGTACTCCACCAGATGACATAAGACTGATTTCCCGTGACTGATTCTGCTATGGATTTATGATAGCGAATCCGGCTGAAAACGCCACTTTCTGGCAATATTCGGCAACATAGAGAATATCCGGCAAATAGCAAACACTGCATAAAACTAGTTTTATGCAACTACTTATATGACGAATGCAAAATTGTCACAAAAAAAATATGCGATCGAGAGCGATCGATTGTCGAGAAATTAAGGCAGTTTAAAGCGATCGCTTTTTGGAATTTTAAGGGTTATAGCGTTTGAATCGCGAAATTAAACACAATTGGCACTAAAAGCCCATATTGAAATCGTGTCAACACCCTACCACATCCCAAAAACCCTGTAAATTCGTTTGCCAAATGAGAATGGAATCAATAAGTTTTTCTATAAAATTTCCCTGAATATTTAAATATCAAAATTATTTCTATAAAAAGATAAGTATGAATTGTGAATATAGCGTTCCTTTTCCTATTGCCGATTTCCCCCACGCAAGCAACACTATAGAATCGGATTGGCAAATTCTCCTCAAAAGCAACCATCGTGGAAGAAGCGATCGCCATTCAAGCTGTCGATACTCTATTTATTGTCCTGATTCTTGCTGTGGCGATCGCTGCCTGGATTGCCGAGTTTCGATCGATTCGCCACTACCAAACCCGGCGATACCGCACCACCGCCGAAGCGATCGATTTCCTGCGATCGCATTCCCCCACCCAACCCATCTCGGTCTCGGCACTGAGCAAAACCGTCTCCCGATGGCTACTTCACCACCTCGACGGAACCCTTGCCGCCGATGAATTCCATCCCCGCATTGAGGGCGATCGCTTCGTTTGCCTAACTTCACCGAATATCCTCGTTCAACCCATTCCCCGATCGCCTGTCGCCTTTGCCCCCACTCTCCTGACGGCGTTGGGGGTGTTGGGAACCTTCACCGGGATTTACCTGGGGTTGCAGGGGGTGGATATTGGCGCGATCGCCGATCCCGATACTTTGCTAGCGAAAAGTTTGGCACTGTTGGGGGGAATGAAAATTGCTTTCGTCACCTCCCTGTATGGGTTGGCGACGGCGAGTTTGTCGATTTTGGGGTTGGCGGTGGGGGAACGCATCCGGCAGAACTGCCGCGATCGCCTGCGAGATCGGTTCGATCGCATTGCAACGCTAGCCACGCCGGGACGGTTGCTGTCGCGATTGGATAGAAGCGATCGTCCCGGAGGAGTCAGCCAAATCAACCCAGAAGCCATTGGCGAGGCGATCGGGCGATCGTTATATCCCCAGTTCGATCGTTTGGTGGCAGAATTAACGCAAATTCGAGCAGAACGAGGGAAAATCGAGGGGATTTACCCGCAATTTCAACCCAGCCTCGCCTCAATTTCTGGGGAGTTGCAGCAAATCCGAGAAGGGCAAACTTCCCAAGATAGTCGCCTGGAAAATTTGGTGACTCAAATGCGCCTCGAACTCATCGAACCGGTGGTAGAACGCCTCGACGAAAGTGCCGCACTGACGCGGGAAGCTTCTCAATCTGTCAGCCAACTGCGAAGTTCGTTGGGGGAAATTAGCGCTAGTTTAGCCCAGTCGATTCAAACCATCCAAAACTTCCAAACCGAAACCCTGGTTCAGCTACAAGACTTTGCCGAAAACTTGAAAAATATCCTCGATGGATTTCGCCAGGATACGGGGGAGGTGATGCAAGAAGTATCGACACAAATGAACCGGGCGGTAGATGAAAGTATCGCTGGAATGGAAGCGCAACGCAGTGCATTTGAAGCCAGTGCCGATCGGGTGGCGGGGGCATTTCTCCAACAAACAGAAACCCTCAAAACTGTGGGGCGAGAGGCCTCAAATTTGATGGAAAATACGCGAGAAAGTTTGCTGGAGACTTTACAAAATGTCGATAATCTGCTGCAAAAAACGCGCCAAACCGTACAGGAAGAGTTAGCAACATTTCGCATTGAATACCAGCAGGAATTACAGCAGTTTTTCGAGGAACAAAACAATCTCCTCGACGGTACTTTAAATCAACAGCGAGAAGGGTTGAGTGGGGTTGCCGACAAACTGCAAACGGTATTTCGCGAAGATGCCCCCAAGCTAGGCGATCGCATTCTCGAAAGTATGGCAAATATCGATCGCACCGCTATAGTTGTGATGGAATTAGCCAATACGACGGGGTTGCAGTCTGGGGAAAGATTGGCGCAATTGCAACAACTTGCAGAGACTGTAGGTGGGGAAGCCGATCGCATTGATGCCGCCTACACAAATTTAGTCGATCGATTGAATCAGGGGTTACAAATGGGAAACGAGCAGTTATCGAATTATCTCCAACAGGCAAACGAAACCTATACCCAAAGTATTGAAAATGTCGATCGTTCGGCTGCTGAAGTTTGCCAACAATTACATTCAACTTCTCAAGGATTGATGGACGTTGCCAGTTATTTAGTTGCCGCCGCTGAGGATTTACGAGATAGTTCCCAGTAGTACTTTTTCAAGATTGAAAACTATCTCATCCCTAATTACTTCCCCCTAATTACTTACCACTTATTACTTCTTACTTCCCCATAATTACTTATCACTTCTTACTTCTTACTTCTTACTTATTACTTATTACTTATTACTTCTTACTTATCACTGCTGCGCTTCAATCTGCCGTACCACCGTCAGCGCCGAGTAACTCACCCCAGCAGTCCCTTCGCCGGGATGGGTAGAGTCTCCCACCAGCCAGAGATTGTCCATGGGGGTACGGTTGGCAAAGCCGAAGGGTCCGAAAGTGGGGACGCGCTGTCCGATGCCCCCCACCACACCGCGATCGCGTCCGGTAAAATGCTCGAAAGTCCGAGGGGTCGCCGCTTCGACATGAACGATCGTCTCGGGGGTGAGGTGGAAATAGTCCCCCAACCGGGCGATCGCCTCCTGGGTATACTGTTCC